>CAYUEI010000133.1:0-7993 GCA_964443445.1 uncultured Prolixibacteraceae bacterium
AAACCATAGAATCCTGCTCAATAAACTTAATTACAGCTTCTTCCGGTAAAGTAAGTGCATAAGTCTTTGTTGGTGTAGCAGGTATTATATCTTTTTTATAGATAGGATTCAAATCCCTTATCAGCTGAATGTCAAGATTTAAAACAGTTGCTACCTGATTAAGGTTTAAATAGCTATTTATAACGATTGTATCAGTAGTGATATTGAAAACAGGTTCTTTTGGAATTAGATTATGCTCCTTGTAATAATTGACCGTATAGGCTGCTGCAATGAATGCCGGTACATATCCCCTGGTTTCTTTAGGCAATCTTGAATATATTTCCCAGTAATCCTGCTTGCCCCCGGTTCTTGCAATAGCTCTGTTGATATTTCCCGGACCACAGTTATAGGCTGCAATTACCAGATGCCAATCTCCATAAATAGCGTAGAGATCCCTGAGATATCTTGCTGCTGCATCTGTAGCTTTAATCGGGTCATACCTTTCATCAATGTATGAGTTTACTTCCAGATCGTATAGCTTGCCTGTTCTAAACATAAACTGCCATAGTCCCGAAGCACCGACTCTTGATACAGCCCTCGCATTCATCGCTGATTCAATAACTGCCATATATTTCAGTTCAAGAGGAAGCTGATACTTGTCAAAGGTTTCTTCTATCATTGGAAAATAAAAGCTTGTAAGCCCCAGCATCGTTTCAATCTTATCATGCCTTTTCCTTGTATAAAATTCAATCATATCCCTGACCTTGCTGTTGAATGATAAATCTATTAAGGAATTGATATCTGCCAGCCTCTTCATTATTAATGAATCTGAAAGATCGTTTGCCATACCCAGGTTAAGGTCGGTAGAATCACCCGGAACCAGATTGTCTTCACAACTAACAGGACTGGAAATAGAGTCGAGATTGAACATTGTTTTGATGTAATAATCGTTGGTCATACTATCTACCTTGGCCGACATTACATCGTCAATAAATTCATCAGGATATGCTTTGAATGTGTCGAGCTGCCCATTGGAATCAATGAGCGCAATTTCAATTCTCGGCATTGGCAACATAATAGGTTTGCCTTCTGCAAATGTGTTAACAGAATAGAATATGTGGGATAATAAAATGATCAGAAGAACAGAATTTTTTTTCCTCATTAAGAACCTCCTTTAAAATGTTATAGCCAATTGACCTCCTAAGATAATAGAATTTGTATTAGGATCGACAAAAATAGGCTCAAAATTAAACGTTAAATCTTCACTTATATCAAAATCCAAAAAATGTGCATCTATGTTAGCATCCATAATATTAAGCAGATAGAACCCTGCTGTTATAATTATGAATAAATCTCTCTGGCGTCTTTTCCCGTCAATTCTCTTTTCAAATAAGCTTTTGAGTGTACTTGCATCAGTATCATCGAAATTAGTTTTAGGAAACAACTCTTTATAATAGGCCGTTGACGGATCATCATCTGACGCGTCCCTGTAGCAGCGTTTGTAATCGAGGTAATATTTATGGTTGTAATTTATGTAATAACCCAAAGCTCCAAAACCTGCATATACAATTGGCACTTTCCACCATTTCCTGTTGTATATTTGTCCGAGACCGGGCAATACAGCAGAATATGCAGTTGCCTTTCCGGGAATATGCTTCTTTACTGTAATTTCTTTTTGTAAATTAACAGTATCCTTCTTTTCAACTGTATTTTGGGCATTAACCTGTAAAAAACAAAACAGGCTAAGGAACATTAGCAATATGCCCTTAATCCATAAATTCAAAATATGATTATTATTTGTTTAATTTATCTAAAACTCCTATTATCCTCTCAAGATCTTTTTCCGATTTGAATGGAATAACGATTTTACCCTTCCCTTTATTATTCATTTTGAAATCTACATTCGATTCAAAATGCTTTGAAAGATGTTTCTTCAGCTCATCGTATTCTTCAGGAAACATAGGAATTTTAATTGTCTTTTCAGGCTTTTTCTCTTCACCTTCGTTGTTGATTTTCCTTACTATTTCTTCTATCTTTCTTACTGAAAAGTCATACTTTACTATTTGCTTATAAAGCATTATTTGTGTTTCGGGATCTTCTACATTTATTATTGCTCTTGCATGTCCCATTGTTATTTCTCTTTCACGTATTGCCTTTTGAATGAGTGCAGGCAATCTTAATAACCTGAGGTAATTTGTTACAGTTGAACGCTTTTTTCCTACCCGTTCACCAAGGTTTTCCTGTGTCAGGCTACATTCATCAATAAGGCGCTGGTAGCTTACTGCTACTTCTATTGCATCAAGATCTTCCCGTTGAATGTTTTCAATCAGAGCAAGTTCAAGCATGTTGGAGTCATCCGACTCCCTGATATATGCAGGTATCTTTGTGAGACCTGCCATCTTCGATGCCCTGAACCTTCTTTCTCCTGCGATAATCTGATATTTGTTTTCTGATATCTTCCTTAATGTCAAAGGTTGAATAATACCTACCTCCCTTATTGAATTGGAAAGTTCAATCAGCGCTTCTTCATCAAAAGTTGTTCTTGGTTGCCATGGATTGGTCTCAATCATGCTGATTTCAATTTCATCGATAAGGGTAGCAGTCTGTGGACCCATTGTTGCTGAATCATCAATCAGGGCACCTAACCCTCTTCCTAAAGCATGTCTTTTGGCCATTTCTTTTTCTTTAGATTCGGTAAATAATTATTGTTTCGAAAATTTGATACTATTCTTTTCTATTAATTCCTGTGCCAGACTTAAATGGTTTGTTGAACCTTTTGATGTGGCATCATACAATAAAACCGGTTTCCGGTGGCTTGGCGCTTCGCTCAGCCTTACATTTCTTTGTATTACTGTTTCAAATACCATATCCTGGAAATGCCTTTTTACCTCATCATAAACCTGATTTGAAAGATTCAACCTTGAATCGTACATGGTCAGCAGGAATCCTTCTATTTCAAGTTGTGGATTAAGCTTGTTCTGTATGATTTTAATCGTATTTAAAAGCTTGCCCAATCCCTCCAGTGCAAAATATTCACTTTGTACAGGTATTATTACCGAATCGGCGGCTGTTAAAGCATTTACAGTTATTAATCCCAGTGAAGGCGAACAATCGATTATCACAAAATCATATTTATCCTTTAATGAGTCAGTAACCTGCTTTAATACTTTTTCCCTGTCAGGCATATTCAGCATTTCTATTTCTGCTCCTACCAAATCAATATGGGAAGGCATTATGTGAAGACTTTCTATTTCTGTTTTTAATATGGCTGTCTCCGGATCAATATGATCTATAATGCATTCATATATACTATTTTCAATATTCTTTAAATCAAACCCTAATCCTGAGGTTGCATTTGCCTGAGGATCCGCATCTATTAATAAAACTTTCTTTTCTAAAACGGCTAAACTTGCAGAAAGATTAATTGCTGTTGTCGTTTTTCCAACGCCACCCTTCTGATTTGCAATAACTATTACTTTACCCATGTATCTTTTTTTTGTAGTCCCAAAAATAATATTTTAACTCATAATGACATCACAATTTTTCTCTTTGGATTTTTTTATAATGGATCGACGTCAATGTTAAATATTACAGGACCGTTGTTTACAGTTTGTTTTACCTTATCTATACTCTTTAAAATTTCTTTTTTTGCATTGCTAACTGAATGATTTTTTTCCAGCTTTATCCTTATCATTAACTGGAAGTATTGCGAAATCCTCCCTACAGCAGGATATTCAGGACCTAATATTTTTGCATTTATGTTTTTATTTAATTCAGCTACCAATTGTTTTGCTGCCAATAATGTCCTCTCCTGATTTTTGTGTTTTACCGTAATGTTAATTAACCGAAACCAGGGAGGGTACATAAATACTTTTCTTTCTGCAATATGCCTTTCAAAGAATGAATCATAATCATTCATCAGCACCATCTTTATCACCGGATGCTCCGGCTGGAAGGTTTGTATTATTACTTTCCCCCTTTTTATATTTCTTCCTGCTCGTCCACTGACCTGCACCATCAGCTGATACGCCCTTTCATGAGCCCTGAAATCAGGGAAGTTGAAGATGTTATCTGCATTTAATATACCCACCAGACTGACGTTCTTAAAGTCAAGTCCCTTGGTAACCATCTGCGTTCCAATGAGTATTTGTGTCTTTCCCTGGGCAAACTTTTCAATTATCTTCTCATGCCCCAACTTTGCTTTTGATGAATCAGTATCCAGTCTTCCTACACTTGCTTCAGGAAAGAATATTTTAAGCTCATCTTCTATCTTTTCTGTTCCAAACCCTTTTGTTTGAATATCTTGCGAATTGCAATTCTCACATTTCTCAGGTAGCCTTGAAGTGAAACCACAATAATGGCATTGAAGATAGTTTTGCGTTTTATGATACGAAAGACTTACATCACAGTTTTTACATTTTGGTATCCATCCGCAGGTCTTGCATTGTATGTAAGGTGAAAAGCCTCTCCTGTTTTGAAATAGAATTACCTGCTCATTCCTTTCCAAAGCTCCCTGCATCTCATCAAAAAGTAATGGCGCGAAGTGGGATTTCATCTTCTTCCTTTTGTAAGCATCAGCGATATCAGCTATAAAAATCTCAGGCAACTCTGTTTCCATGTGCCTTTTGTTTAAAAAGACATATCCGTATTTCCCTGTTTTGCAGTTGAGATATGTTTCAAAAGAAGGGGTGGCTGTTCCCATCAACACCCTGGCATCGTGAAGATTGGCTAGTACAACCGCTGCATCTCTGGCATTGTATCTTGGCGACGGGTCAAACTGCTTGAAGCTGTTCTCATGTTCCTCATCTACGATTATCAATCCCAGATTTTTAAATGGAATGAATAATGATGACCTGGTGCCTAATATAAGCTGATAATCAGGTTGTTTTTCTATATCGAAATTCAAAACTTTATTCCATATTTCAACCCTTTCCGAATCATTGAATTTTGAATGGTAAATACCTGCTTTATTGCCAAATACATTCTTCAGCCTTTCTATTATCTGCGATGTAATGGCTATCTCCGGCAGAAGGTACAAAACCTGCTTTCCCGCCTTCAGCTGGTCTTCAATGAGTTTGATATATATTTCAGTCTTGCCGCTGGCCGTAATGCCATGAAGCAACACTACATTCTTCGTTTTAAACTGACCGTAAATGTTATTTATGCTTTCTTCCTGAAATTCATTTAATTTAACCTGAGGCCTTGTTGCAGTATTTTCATTTATCCTGTCAACCTTAACGTTTTCAATATTAACGAACCCTCTTAGCAATAATCCTTTCAGTACCGATTCATTTGAGTTACCCGCTTTAAGTAATTCCTTCTTTTCTATGTGTTTCTTTCTTGTTGGCGCAAAGTGGTTTAACTCGTTCAGTAAGAGCATGAAAAGTTCAAGCTGCTTTTGTGCTCTTTTAAGCTGATCGAAGGCATTCTTGAAATCTTCTTCTGTCTTAAGCTCTTCAGCTACACTTATATAAGCTATTGTTTTGGGCTTGTATCTTTCATTTATTTCTTCTTCAACAAATATTGCCCCCTTGGCCAGCAATGATTTTATTATACCGTATGAATTGGATTTTTTTAAAAGTGAGTTTATATCATTGACCGAAGCTGAATTTTGAGCACAAAGAAACTGGTACACCGATTCTTCCAGATCAGTCAGTTTTATTGTTTCAATCCAATCAGGATCTAATGTAAGCCTGGTCTGACTTTCAAGCTTTAAGCCCGATGGCAGTGCTGCCTTCATTACTTCGCCTTCGCTGCAGCAGTAATATTCAGAAATCCATTCCCAAAGCGGAAAACATTGTGGACTGACAATAGGGGAGTCGTCAATAATAGATTCAACCGGCTTCATTTTTGAAGCGTCGCCATTATTGTGAACCTTCTTAATAATTCCTGTATATAGTTTTCTTGCCCCGAATTGCACAATTGCCCTCTTTCCGGGAACAGCACTATCCTTTTGATCCTCGGGAACATAGTAGGTGAAACTCTGATTCAAAGGAACAGGCAATATTACATCTATATATATCAGCTTGTTATCCATTATAATGATTTTCCAAAAATAGCTCAATGAAATTGAATAGGGGAGGTATTTCGCTACAACTTATTCACAAAATCAACAATGTGTTAATAAGTTATTTTTTCCTTGATTTTACTACCATGAATGCCCCGAAGATAAAAAGCAGGGCTCCTGTCCACGCCATCAGACTGAAGTTTTCTCCTTCAATCCATTTTACATCCATAGCCGTCAGTATTGCCATGATAATGAAGGTGATAATAGGGTTATTTATAAGAATGGCACTTACCTTATTAGCCTCAAGGTATTTGAGTGAAGCAGTCATGCACCCGTAAGCTACAAGCGTATTTATTCCAAGGAAAATCAGCAATGCCCACCAGTAAATATTCAAACTTCCCAGAGTATTGAAGTTTACCAAAGGCAAGTATAAAAATATTGGAAGTGTGAAGATGATGATATTCTGTGTTTTAGGTTCATATTTTGGAAGCAATTTCTTCTGGATGATAGCGTAAAAAGTCCAGGTGATAGCACCAACCAAAGTGAAGGTCACCCCTAAAATGAAGTCACCCGATTTGTATTGCATGTTGTTCAGCTGCTCCATATAGAAAAGGACGAACCCAATTATCAACACTACAAACCCAATTATCTGTGATTTTTTTACTTTCTCCTTGAAAATTACTATTCCTGCTATGGCAAAAAGAACCTGGCTTATTTGAATAATTACCTGAGCATTGCTGGGACTTGTATATTTCACCCCAAGCATGAAGCCTATGTAGTTGATAGCCAGAGCTACCGATGCTACGAGAAGCATTAAAGGCGGCTTCTTTAAGATGTTAAGGCTTTTCCTGTCAGTAAACCACATCCAGATGAACAAGGCAATAGCAGCAAAAAAGAACCTGAACCATACGATTGTGTATGAGTCAACTACCCTGACAGCAACTTTCAAAGCAATAGCCAGCAGTCCCCAGAAAACAGCGGTGGTAACTGCAAGTAAAACTCCTATATTGCTTTTATTCATCGTATTGATATTTACAAATTAGCTGCTTCCCAATGCCATCAAAATTACTCCGGTAATAATACCTGCAAGGTATAAGCCTTTCTTCCTGACATTCTTTTCATTGAAAAATATTGCAGCAAAGATAAAAGGAATTACCACTCCGCTTCGTCTGATTCCGGATAATACTGATATTAATGATTCCGGATAACTGATAGCCCAGAAATAAAAAAAGTCGGATAGAACTAAGAATATTCCAATTAAAGGTATTGTCCACCTGAATTGGAACGGTGTTGTCTTCTTTCTTGTTGGGTACCAGAAGAATATCACTATAGGAAGTAAAATTAAAAGCTGATATACACCCGACCATGTTTGTACTGAAAACCTGTCTATTTCCCTGACTATATACCTGTCGTACAGGCTACTTGTCGAACCAAGGAGTGTAGCAATAATTATCAGCCATATCCACTTGTTCTTTCTGAAACTTATGCCTTCCAGCTTGCCTGTTGTTGAAAAGAGGAAGAAGAAAGAAAGGGTTGTAAGTAATCCTGTCCATTGCAGGGCATTCAGCTTTTCAGAAAAAATAATAATTGCTCCAATGAGAGTCCACAGCGGAGCGGTTGCCCTGATAGGAGAAACAATGGTAAGCGGCAGATTTTTAATTGCAAAGAAGGCCGTAATCCAGCTTGCCAGCACTATTGATGATTTAAAACATATCTGGATATGTTCGCTTAAAGTAATGGTGGGTACAAACAGGTTTATTGATTTGAAAACATCGGGAGAAATATAAGATCCTACGATGAAAGTGATGAAAATCAACGCGCTGGTAGAAACGGAAATCAACAAGACAGGAAATACTGCATTGTTATTTAATGATGTTTTCTTGAAAATATCATAAATCCCTAAAAGAACTGCAGTAACTATTCCTAATATTCCCCACATTGAAAAATAAATTTTGGCACAAATGTATCATGAAATCATATATGTCAGTCTTTTGAATTGAAAATCAT
>CAYUEI010000134.1:0-7982 GCA_964443445.1 uncultured Prolixibacteraceae bacterium
TTAAAAAATGTTAAATCGAAGCAAGAAATTTTCAAATAAAGACTTCTAGTCCTTTTAGTTCGTCATCTGACAACCCTTCGGGAGTGAATCCTGCCTGTAAACATTTAAGATAAATCATTGCTCCCTTATTTGCTACATCGATATAATCGAATGCTTCAAGGGCATCCCTGCCCGATGATAAAGCCCCATGCTTACTCCATAATATTACATCCCGGCCTTCAAGTCCCTTAACTGTCAGCTCTGCCAACTCTTTACTGCCCGGCAACAAATATTCTGCAATTGCAATTCCCTTTGGCACGAAAACCCTTATCTCGGGAAGCATGCTCCACAATGCCTTGTTTAGCTTCAGCTCGTCATTTCCTAAAACCGGATGATGACTCAAGGCTATCAGCTCAATAGGATGTGTGTGCACCACGCAGCGATGTCCGTTGCCTTTTGATCTGTTATACAGATGAATTGATATATGTGAGATGAATTCACTTGTTGGTCTGAACCCCTGATTTTCTTCACCTCCCCAAATAATATTGTAACCTTTGGCTTCAGCATCTATTGCTATTATACAAGATGCCATTTCAGCTCTGGTGCGTAAGTCTCTTAACCTCTTACCTGTACCTGTAACAAAGAGTATCATATTTGCCGATCCTTCAGGAAGGTCAGCAATGATATATCGGTTTCCTTTTTCAAATTCCGATTCAGTGACAAGACCGGTAAGGTCGGCTGAAATGTTGCCTCCATTACGCTCTGCCCATCCCTTTTCCCAAAGGTAACCTGCAACTTCCTTAATGGCTTCTAAATGTGAATCTACCTGTGAGTTTATTATCGACATTGTATTTTGTTACAATCAGTTATATTTTTCCCAAATCTAAACATTAGTTATCAATAAGCATCATTTTCCGGTTTATAGACCTTAACATCAAATGATTTCTTAATTATACTTTTTATTTCACTGTCAGAACTTATAAATCCCATAGCTCGTGCCTGCACTAATATGTTTCCCGCTGCTGCCCCTTCAACAGGTCCGGCAACTACAGTGGTTTTTGCTTTCACAGTCAGAAGTCTGCAAAGCAATTCCGACTGTGAACCTCCACCTGTAATATGAATGCAAGCAAACGGCTTCCCGTTTAAGCTTTCAAACTGCTGAAGATTAGCATGAAACGACTTCACCAGACTATCATAAGCACAACGATAATATTCTCCTTCAGTTGTCAGCTTCAAATTATATTTCCTTTGAAGATATTCATCGAAAGCTTTTTTCATGCACTCAGGATTATAGAACAAGGGATCAGTGGTATCAATGGTAATTCCTTGCAAAACAACCCCTGATGCCATCTCTTCTATTTCCGCAAAAGTGTTTTTCGAACCGAACGACACCCTTAACTGCTGTAATAACCAAAAGCCCATGAGATTCTTTGAAGGCCTGAACTTCCCCGATGCTGTTATTTCATTGGTAATACCTGCCTCAAACGATTCCCTGTTTGTAAATGCCTTGTCTGACAGAACACCCATAATGCACCAGGTTCCTGTTGAAATGAAAGCACAGTTTTCGCTTTCAAACGGTATGGCAGCAACAGCACTTGCTGTATCATGCTCTGCCACTGCAATAACCTCAGGACTATAACCTGCTTCCAAATTATATTTTCCTATAGAAAATCCTGCCTTTACCGGTTGACCGGGGAATTTATGCAATAAACCAAGAAAGTCTAAAATATCAGGATCCCACTTCATGTTTTTACAATCGAGCATCTGACTTGAGGCAGCAAGTGTAAGTTCGTTTACTGCCTTACCTGTAAGCACATACCCAATGTAGCTTGCCATAAAAAGTATCTGGTCGGCAGACTTTAACTGCGGAGAATCCTTTAAGCTTAAAAGTTGATATAAGGTATTGAAAATATTGTAGTTGATACCGGTAAGCCTGAACGTTTCAAACTGACTCATGTATTGCTCCCAAAGCTCCTTCATCCCTTCAGTCCTCGAATCACGATAAGAAACCGGATCTTCAACAGGCTTGCCATCCTTGCCTACAAGTACAAAATCAACACCCCATGAATCAATGCCAATACTGCTGATTTTAACTTCCGATTCTCTAAAAGCCTTGTTGATGCCAAATAATATTCCATCGGTAATCTTTTGAATATCCCATCTGTCGTGGCCATTTCTAAACTCAATCTTGTTGTCGAAACGATATACCTCATGCAAAGTCAGCTTCTCGACGAAGATGCCCTGCACTATCCGTATGCTTCCGGCTCCCATGTCGATGGCCAGACATGAATATTGATTCATTTTTATCTTTTAGCTCTTAATTTCTTAGCTAAGTTCTCACCTCCGTTGATCAGGAAGAATAATGGCTGCGGACGGTCTGTTCCTTCAATGAATGATGGTCGTGCCTGCCATGGCGTTACCGACATCACATTGGCAAGATCCATCCAGTATTGCAATACCGACGGCTTCAGTCCCCATGTCATATGAAAATGGTTTGCCGGAGCAAACTGCTTGTATTCAGTCATCGTGGCATACTTGGGAACTATCCAGCTATGCGGCCATGTTTCGTTTGAACTTTGTGATACAAATTTAGCAAGCTTTTCAGGAATATCAATTGTTTCTGCTTCATCCCATATCAAACTGAACATACCAGTTAAATGGCTATATGTCAAACGGCTTGCAATACCTTTAATTCTACCCGGAGAAATGAAAGAAACACTGTTTCCTCCTCCGGCAAAATAATACAGCTCGGCACCGGGCATTTGCACTTTTTTAAGCAGGTTTTCCATCGATTCTCCCGGTATCCCTGCCCAGTTAAGACTTGCCGATCCTGAGTTGTCGCCATCAACAAGACCTTTCAATGCCCATATCTCATCGCCATTGAATTTTATTCCAAGCTCCCTTGCCCTTTCTTTTATTTCCCATGGCTCCCATACTTTTCTGAAATCCATAAACAAAGGTGGATTGCCTCCAGTGAGCCAGGTCTTGAATAACATGGTCAGTGTTCCCTGCATATCGGCTTCAGTTCCAAAGGGAATAACCTTCTTCGGACCGTTATGATCGAACGTAGAATTGAAAAGCGATTCTGCCATATCACATATCGGCTCGGGAATTCCTCGCGGGTCACTACCCCACTCCAGCTGATTCATGAAGGCTCCTCCTGCTGCATTCAGTTCCTTAAGCAAATCGCGCATGATAAGATACATAGCAAGCGATTTATTAAGGTTCTCACTTCCATTCTGATGTGATACGTCAACCTTGCTAACATATTTATCGACCCACGCCCTCAAAGCCTTCAACTCTTCCTTATCATAGTCGGCCTTGCGCAGCTTATCTGAAAGAAGTTTCATATCGAGCCTTGTTACTTCAAGACCGAAAGTTTCGCGAGTTGCATTTACATGCGTCAAAGCGGTTTCCATACCCATGGAGTCGTGGCCAAAACAAACCACGCGACGTCCTTTAAGTCCGACATAAGTTACTGCTGCAAAAGCCCAGTCAACAAGGTTCTGAAGAGTAGCCGGTGTAATCGCGGGCCGCAACCCGCGATCATCCCAGTTACCAATGTTCAAATGTGTTAATCTGCCCTGCTGTGCAAAAGCGCCGTTTACTGCCTGTGCAAATACTACACCCGGCTTCGGGGCACTATTGCCGCAAGTGATATTGAGTGGAGTTTCTATCGGAAAATGTGCCATCAGACTCATAAGAGTAAGCTGTGGAAAAGCCCATGTATCGGGAGTGCAAACAATAATACTAACCCCTTCTTCCTTAAACTGCCGTGCAACTGTGTCGGCATCGGTTTCACTGTAAATAAGTATTGGAGTCCAAACAACCCTGACCTTATCATCGGAAGGAGTATAAACATTTGTCTGAAGATGATCGGCAATCATCTCTACGATGTTTTGCGTCCTAATCCTTGAATCTTCATCAACTCTCGGATCACAAGTTGCACATACTCCGATGACTATCGACCTGCTGATCTTTTCATTTTTGTTTTCAGATAAACGTATTGCACTACCCATAATACTATGCTTTTAAAATTAATATCCGTTCAATATTTGTTCGTCCCTAAAATTAATCCTGATATTTCTTGATGCCTTTATTCAAAATAACTATTTTGTGTCTGTAACTAACATCAGCAATTATGGGATGGAAATCAGACAACGATGCAAAGATCGATCCTTCAGGCATTAAGCAACATTATACTGATATAAACTTTAAAGTTCATTGTTGCCGATATTGGAAACTATATGAATGGGAATTCAACAATCTGTCATTCCCCTTCTGGCGACTATACTACAATACCAGGGAGGGAGCGGCAGTCTGTTATGAAGACAGGAAGGTAAACCTGAATGCTGAAAAGATAGTTCTCATACCACCATACACACCATTTTCCACATCACTAAGAAACAGCAGTAAAGAAAAGCTAAGCGGAAACCGCATAGAATCGGAAGAGGAACTGGCACAACTTGATAAACTTGAAATGGTTGATCACCTGTTTATTCACTTTAACCTTGGATTTCAATACGACACTTTACACTCCGGAATATATGAATTCGAAACAGACAATCAGATAAAGGAGCTCGCCGATAATGTCAGACTATCTCTTATTCAAAATAATACAGATCTTGACTTTGATATCACGATGAGAATATATTTGCTAATTCTTCTTTTACTGTCGAAAATACCTATTGAGAAGTGGAAGAAAAGAAATATTGATCATCGGGTAATAAGAACCATCAACTTCATCGATCGCCATTATCCGGAATCGTTAAGCAATGATTTTCTTGCACGACAGGTATCCATGTCAGCTAATTCATTCCTAAGACTTTTCAAATCATATACAGGAACAACCTTACAACAGTTCTTACAGCAAAAGAGAATAGAAAAAGCAGTGTTGATGATGCACAATTCCGACGATTCAATAGAATCAATATCAGAGAAGTGCGGTTTCAGTGAAAGGCAACATTTCAGCAAGGTATTCCGAAGGATAACAGGAGTGTCTCCGGCATATTACAGAAAAAAGCAGGTTATTTAAAAGATTCCCTTGGTGAAAATTATTTTTTTCTATATTTGCAAGCTCAAAGCCCAAATGGCGGAATTGGTAGACGTGCTAGTTTCAGGGACTAGTGTCAGTAATGGCGTGCAGGTTCGAGTCCTGTTTTGGGCACAGGTGAAAGGCGAAGCATTTACATGCTTCGCCTTTTTTTCTTGTCAACAGAAATCAAAAGACACAATTCATTTGATAAAGCCTTTCGCCTCCAGCCATTTTTCACATGCCTTAGTCCATGTCTTTTCTGTACCATTTGAGTAACCAAGTCCGAATCCATGCCCCCCTTGTTCATACAGGTGAAGCTCACAGGGTACTTTTCTTTCCCGCAACGCCATTGTATATCTGATGCTGTTTTGTATGTCGACATAGTAATCGTCAAGGGCATGAACAATAAATGCCGGCGGCGTTTTGTCTGTTACCTGTAACTCATTCGAGAATTTCTTAATCATCTCTTCCGATGGCTTCTTGCCAAGCAAACTTTCTCTTGATCCCCAATGAGTAATTGTTGAATCCATGGAAATAACCGGATAAACCAACACCGAAAAGTCGGGACGAGCACTGGTTGAATCAATTGCCTGATATACTTTTTCATCAAAATGAGTTGAAACAGTGGAAGCAAGATGACCTCCTGCCGAAAAGCCCATAATACCGATTTTATTTGGATCGATGCCCCAATCCTTGGCGTTACGGCGCACAAGGCGTACTGCCTCCTGCCCATCCTGCAATGGTGCTATCGATTTGTCTTTCATAATTGCATCGTCTGGTAAACGGTAATGCAAAACAAATGCAGAAATGCCTATCTCATTAAGCCACTTTGCCACTTCTATGCCTTCATTTATAAATGAGATTCCATAATATCCACCACCGGGGCATACCACTATTGCAGCTCCGGTATTTTTATCTGCCGGCGCCGGATATACCTGTAGGGCAGGGTCAGTAACAAACCTAATCTTAATCCAGTATGCAGAATCAACTGTTTGCCTGTAATCAAAATTAGGTATTGAACCGGGCACTTCCCCATTCCAAAGTTTAATTTCCTTACTTTGCCCAAACAAATCAGCGTTAACCAGCACTAAGCCGATTAACGCTATTAAAGCTATTTTAAATTTCATATTTTATTTCAGTTACCAGTTGTCATTAAATTGATGTGCTTATCTTCAAAACTACAGCTATCTCGTTGGGTATAGTCTTAAGTTTATTAATCTCCAGCCTGTCTTCATACTGAGTCCACGAAATCTTCTCCTTGCTGCCCAGCACTTCGATTTTATTTATTTTAGCTTTTTCATTCTTGCTTCCAAGCATCTTTATGTTGATATCTTCAGTCGGAACACCCATAATTGTAACATACAGGATATTTCCCTTCTGGTTGAAGCGGAAATCCTTACCTGTAAATCCTATTTTACCCTCATTGAAACCGGCAGAGTTCAATGGATTGACCAATTCAACAGTAGGTCCCTCACCATATACTTTCCATGGACGAGTATCATAAATGCTTTCTTTGTTAACATCCATCCATGCGGCAATATCTTCAAGAATGGCTACTTCTTTTTCATCGATTGAACCATCACCACGAACAGGAATGTTCAGCAAAAGGTTTCCGTTCTTGCTCACAATATCCACCAACATACGGACGACTGTTGCAGCCGATTTATAACTGTTTGAATCATAAATACCTCTGTTGTAATGCCAGTCGCCAATACAAGTACATGTCTGCCATGCTTTAGCCTGCAGCTTGTCGGGTGCACCCCGCTCAACATCCCACACCATGCATTTCTTTTGTTCCTCAGTAAGAACCTTGCCAAAAAGCACAGCTTCCAGCTTACCCTTATGATTTGCCATGTTTGTGTTGTAATAATGCGCAGCAATTTTCAAACCGGCATCACTGACAGGATAAAGTGGCAGGGCGGTATCGTCGAAATAAACCAGATCAGGTTGATACAGGTTTATCAAATCCATTGTTCGGTTGTAAAAATTATCGCAATACTTCTGATCAGGGATGCTTGCCCCGTTTCCCCAGTTCCACTGTCCCCACAAGGCAGTGATGTCTTTTTCGCTGTTAGTGCTCAGCTGATGATCCTGAGCATAAAGCTCCTGCGGATCAAGTCCTTCCCACCATGTGCCGGCACCATCAGATTTAGTGAGCTTTCCATCGTAAGGAACACCACGCAAAGAACCGGTAGTATCGGAGCGCTGAGAAGTTTCAAACCACGTCCATGCATGTGATGAGTGTACGCTCAGTCCAAACGGGAGGTTATATTTCTTTGCAGCCTTTGCCCATCCTGCAACGATGTCTTTCTTTGGTCCCACACGAACAGAATTCCACGCCTGATATTTGCTGTTCCACAAATCCAGGTTATCGTGATGGTTTGCCATGGCAAAGAAATAACGGGCACCAACTCGCTTATACAGTGCCACCAGCTTTTCAGGATCCCATTTTTCAGCTTTCCAATCGTGAATAACTTCCTTAAAACCGGCTTTTGATGGATGGCCATAATGCTCAACATGCCATTTATATTGCCAGCCACCCTCGTTGTACATAAATCGTCCGTACCAATCGCCCATTTCCGGCTGGCATTGCGGTCCCCAGTGTGCCCATATACCGAATTTCGCATCGCGAAACCACTCAGGCACCTCGTATTGACTAAGGGATTGCCATGTAGGCTCAAACTTGCCCGCAACAGCAGGTTCATTACCTGCCCTTACAGGAGAATTAAAGTTTTCCTGTGCAAATAGTGTCGTTTGAAAAAGAAAACTTGCAATTAATAGAATTTCTAATCTCATACTTTATATTTAGTTGGGAAAATTAAAAAATCATTACAACAAAGCTTTTTTAAAAGTAATACCAAAATCTTTGATATTCTATCATTTTTGTTTTGTTTTTATAATCGTGAGGTAGCGGATGTCACGCAGTAGCGG
Organism: uncultured Prolixibacteraceae bacterium; assembly: GCA_964443445.1. Taxonomy (GTDB): domain Bacteria; phylum Bacteroidota; class Bacteroidia; order Bacteroidales; family Prolixibacteraceae; genus CAYMTR01. The sequence continues at coordinate 7,946 of CAYUEI010000134.1, forward strand.
GGAAATTTATTCTTTAGTACCGAACCCTTTAAAAAAT
>CAYUEI010000135.1:0-7975 GCA_964443445.1 uncultured Prolixibacteraceae bacterium
ACATTCAGTATGTGGTCAATATTTTGTTTGTTGAATGATGCATTTAACTGATTGCTCATATTAACATTATCATCGACATCGAAATTAATGTTATATACTCTGTTTATCGTCTTTAAGACATCTTCAAGGGATGTGTATTCAAATTTGATTTCATGGGTTAACCAGGAAAGTTCATTTGAACTATAAGAGTCTTCCTTTAAAAGATTCCCCGTTGTTTTATTAAATGTACCTTTCTGTCCGGGTGTTAAAAGGATTTTTTTATCGGCAGTATTATTTTTATTGTTCTCTGAGAGTTCTACCTTGCCTGTCTTGACAACTACTTCAACAGTAGGAGAGTTATTATAAGCAAACACATTAAATGAAGTCCCAAGTACTTTAACTGATGCTTTTCCTGTATTAATGATAAATGGCTTTTCAGGATCCGGTTTTACATCGAAGAATGCTTCGCCTGTAAGATTTATTTCTCTGGTTTCTTTTGTGAATTTCTCAGGATAAACAAGCTTAGAGTCATGATTCAAAATTACTTTAGTGCCATCAGGAAGAATTACCTCTTTATCTGAAATGTCATTGTCGGTAGTAATTACTTCAGCGAAAGTAACTTTATCATCAGAATTAAATCGAAGGGTTGCAATACCTGTAATCATTAAAATTAAGATTACTGCTGCTGCAACATTTAACCATGTGCGATTATTAAGCTTAAATATTTTTTTCTGATTCATGGAAGGACTTATTTTGCTCCATGCCTTTTCAGTATCATATTTCTTAAGGTTTAGAAAAAGTTCAGTCCTATCCATTACTTGTTCCGACTCAGAGATGATCTTTTGTAATTCATCATCTTTGGATAGTAATTCAAGCTGTTCTTCTTCTTCGGTATTTAACTTTTCCTTACTTAGCTTTTTAGCAATAATATTCCAAAATTCTTCTTTCATGTTATTTATATCTCCTGTTCCTTTTATACTTATTTTATTGCTTTTGTTTATTAGACAATCAAAATCATGCTTACCCTTATAGATTTTAATTTGCTGTAACCAAAAAGGCAATTATCAGATTTTTGTATTCTTTTAATTTTTCACGTAATTCTTTTAAGGCTTGTCCCATCTGGGTTTCAACAGTCTTGATAGAAATACCAAGCTGGTCAGCTATCTCACGATATTTAAGACCCTGGTCCCTGCTCATAAGAAATATCTCTCGGCGGCGATTACTGAGTGAAGCTATACTTGTTTCTATTTTTTTCTCAAGATCAACTTCCATAAAATATCCGGGATTATCAAAATTATTATCCGTATTTTTCAATACCTCTGATTGATATTCCTGAGTTATTTTCTGATGTTTGATATAGTTTAGACAACGGTTTCGGATTGAACTGAAAAGATAATTCTTAACTGACTGATTTATCTCAAGTTCATCTCTTTTCTCCCATATCTTCAGGAAAAAACCCTGTACTACTTCTTCGCAGTCGTCTTTATCTTTTATATATCTTCTTGAGAAAACACATAAAGGTGAGTAATAAGTTTTGAAAAGGACTTCGAAGCTTTTTTTGTCTCCTTGCCTGATTTTAATAAATAAGTCGCGTTCGTCAGTCATTATTTAGTTAGTTTATGAAATGCAATTTATGAAATTAAATTCATTCCATTATTTTATAAAGTAATGACAACTGATATTCTTTTTCCACTTATTTCAAATTAAATAAAATAGCAATTTTTCATCTCTTTGTTTAGTTCTTTTGCCTTCCCTTCAGTAATTTCATCAAGAAGATCCCAGAATTTCCTGCCATGATTAGGTTCGATAGTATGTGACAATTCGTGTAGAATGATATAATCAATCAGATGAGGGGGTTGAAGCATGAGCATTAGGTTGAGATTGACATTACCGGCAGAAGAGCAGCTGCCCCATTTACTCTTCAAATATTTGACGTAAACCTGATTGAAGTTGAAGTTGTATTTTATTGCTAATTCTTTAACCCTTAGTGGCAGATATATTTTAGCCTCCCTACGACATATATTTACTATTATCTTTTTGATATAGCCCTGGATTTCAGGACTATTTATATCCTCTGCTTCAGGTATTGCTATGCTTACTGTTTCATTTTGAATTCCGGCTCTTACCTTACCTTTCTCGGTTGGTAGAATCTTTATTGTGTGGCTGAATGTTTTAATCTCCTGATTTAAGACAAAAACCTTTTTATGTAGTGAAATCTTTTTCTTATTAATTTCAATCCATTCTGCATTATTGATTATAAACCTTTCAACTTCTTTTTTTGAAACAAACCAAGGATGGCAGACCCTTATGCTGCCGTCATTTCCAATTCGCATGGAAATACGCCGTGAACCTTTTCGTCTTGTTACTAATACCTGGCCAATGCCTTGTATTTCAAGTGGACATGATATCAATTTGCTCTGATGTGAATTGATCTAAAAAAGAAGATTAACTATTTAAAGAATTAAATAGTTAATCTTTCAAGTTTACTTTTTATTTCGTCGGAAACTTCTTTTCTGTTAAGCTGTGAAGCAACCCTCATTGCCTCTTTTACAAGCGACACTTCTCTTTTAACGTTATCTTCATAATAATCAATATAGCTGCTGCCAAGGGATAGGTAAAACTCTATCCGCGAGAAACAATCATCTGCTAATTTTCTCATCAGTTTATCACCTTTATCAGGGCTTGAAGCCATATAATAAGAAGAAGCAGTTAATATATCATAATAAGAAGTTCCGTACATTTCAAGAGGCATTATTTTATAAAGCCTATCAAGAACTGCCAGTGCCTTTTCATTTTTATTTTCAGAAATAAGCTGATCAGCAAGCTCATAAAAGTTATTCTTAATCTGAACAACCTCAGTAGTCCTCTTCAGATTATTATCAATGAAAATTCTCTTATCACCAAGATTGCCCCATACAAACTTGTTCATCATATTGTCATATAGCAATTCGGAATCAACTCTTGCTTTTGGAGATTTATTCATAATCGGTACAAATCTGTAAGCAAAACCTTCATTCTGAAGATAATTATTGATTTTTAATGAGGTTGTGTGAACTACACTGAGATCAAGATATATAGGTCTTTCCCAATTATTATTAGCCAGCAAATCAAGTATCGCAACATCGCTTTTGGAGATATAGTTTCCCGATATTTCAAATACAATTGAATCTTCAATCATATTAGCCATCGAAGACTTAACAGTCCCGGTACTGAGCACCTTATTCTTATCAACTGTAATCTTAACTAATCTTGTAGGGATGTAATTATATGAAGTGCCTCCCTGCGTTTGAAGTTTAGCTCTTTCATCGTCACTGAGCATTATTTTCATTAATGTTGAAAGCTCAACAGGCTTTTTGATATCATCCCTGACCACTACTGTATTCCTGACTTCATTTTCATATTTATCCTGACTCATCAATATTGGCAGTGGTGCGCTGTCATAGACTTTCTTTTTCATTTGATCAATGTACCAGTCCCCGTTAAGGAGTGTTACGTTGCAAATTCTAACATCCGGTCTTACGTTTTCTACATCCTGAACATACCAAAGAGGAAAAGTATCATTATCGCCATAAACAAACAGAATTGAATTCTTCGCACATGAGTTAAGGTAGTTCTTACCCAGATCTCTTGCTATATAACGGTTTGAGCGATCGTGATCGTCATAGTTTTGTGCCAGAACGAGTACTGGAATAAAACCACTGATTACAAGTACAGGAATTAATGTTTTCCCTTTCAGATATTTTTGAATCATACTGAATAGGCCCAACACCCCATGCCCTATCCAAATTGCATAGGCATAGAACGAGCCTGTATAAGCATAATCACGTTCACGAGGTTGGTAAGGTGTTTGGTTCAGATAAACAACTATAGCTAATCCTGTCATAAAGAACAATGTCAAAACTACCCAGAAGTCTTTCCTGTTCTTCCTGTAATGAAAGATAAGACCCGCGATTCCCAGAAGGAATGGCAGCATGAAATATCTGTTTGTAGTTTCAGGGTTGGCCATTGTTGTAGGCTGACTGCCATTATGTCCTAACCTTATTTTGTCAACAAACCCAATACCGGTAAGCCAGTTACCCTCGAAAATATTTCCATCACCCTGGTTATCGTTCTGACGACCCGAGAAATTCCACATGAAATATCTTATATACATGTGGTTGATTTGATATCTGAAGAAGAAGCGTAAATTCTCGCTGAAAGTCGGGATATATTCTTTTTCTCCATTTATTGTAACCGGCCTCCCTTTAATTTGACCCCAGCTTTTATAACCACTGACGTGATTTTCCCCTGAGCTGTACATCCTTGGAAAGAATGTTTTAAAGCGGTCGTCAAATTCATATTCAGGTGAACCTTCAATTTTTATATACTTACCGTTTTTAGGATAATAAACAGGATCTCCCTTTTTAACACTTATGGCAGGTGCGTTATAATAAGTTCCGGTCAACAATGGTGTTTTGCCATACTGCGCTCTGTTAAGATATTTCATCAGAGTGTAAGCGTTTTCAGGATTGTTTTCATCCATCGGAGGATCAGCTTTAGACCTGATCATTATAATAGCAAAAGAGAGATATCCAATGAAAATGACTGTTAATGAAACCATTGCCAGATTCAATATTTCTTTTTTCTTTTTATGAGAGTATACTATCAATCCGATTAAGGCTCCAAAAAGAATAACAAGAAATACAACAAGGCCTGAGTTATATGGTAAACCGAAAGAATTAACAAACAATATTTCAAGTTTCTGTGCAAAAGTTGGAGTTCCCTGTACAATTCCCCACATTATCAGTGCTATTATTACTGCAGAAACCGAAATGGTGGCAATAACACCTTTTGCCGTTGGCTTGTATTTTTTAAAATACCAGATAAGGGCTATAGCAGGAATCGCAAGTAGGTTCAACAGGTGAACACCAATTGATAGACCAACAAGATAAGCAATTAGGACGATCCATCGTGCCGAATATTTTTCATCAGCCACTTCTTCCCATTTTAATATTGCCCAGAAAACGACCGCTGTAAATAACGATGAAAATGCATATACTTCAGCTTCAACAGCTGAGAACCAGAATGAATCTGAAAATGCAAATATTAATGAACCGGTTATTCCGGATGCAATAATGAGAATTTGATTTGTACAACTATCAGGCTTAAGCATTTTTTCAGCAAGGCGCACTATTGTCCAGTAAAGGAAAATAACCGTTGCCGCGCTTACAAGAGCTGAGAAAAAGTTAATCATAAAAGCCACCTTTTCAGGGGAAGCTGCAAATATCGATATAACCCTGCCAATCAGCATAAAAAAAGGAGCTCCCGGTGGGTGCCCAACCTGCAGTTTGAATGCTGAAGCAATAAACTCTCCGCAATCCCAGAAACTGACAGACGGCTCTAATGTCAATGTGTAAATTATCAGAGATATGGCAAAGGCTGCCCAACCTGAAATTGTATTGATCTTTTTATAGTTTTTCATAATTTTGGAAATTAAGGAACAAATATAAATGAATAAAATTTTTATTTGATGTTTTTTGATTTCTTTATGGAGATGAATTTATTATTTTTATTTCCTATGTAAGTGGAATTCTGCGTATTAAGCTTAAGTAATTATTATTGCAATTTTCAATTTTATTCAGTATTGAAGAAAATATATGCTTTTAAGCAATTAAAGCAATACATCCTTCGTACCTCATAGCTATCAAACGCCATAAGATAACTTTCTTATGGTGTTTGATAGCTATGAGGTAGCTATTTGACAGGAATCTGTATTTTATAAAATTCAACTAAGAAATCGCTTCATTATTATTTGAAAAAATAATTGAACAAAAAGTACTATTTTAAAAACCAGAAAAAACTTTTTTTTTAAATTTGATTCCAATTCTAAAAAAACAAACTTATGAGACTGATTATTGAAAATGATTATGTTACAGCTTCGCGCTGGGCTGCAAATTACGTTGCAAAGAAAATAAATTCACACAGTTCAAACCGTCCTATAGTTTTAGGCTTACCGACAGGGTCGTCACCATTAGGGATGTACAAAGAATTAATTTCACTAAATAAAAGTGGCAAGGTTTCATTTAAAAATGTAGTTACTTTCAATATGGATGAATATATTGGGTTGCCAAAAGAACATCCTGAAAGCTATCATTCATTTATGTGGAACAACTTCTTCAGCCACATTGATATTAATCCTGACAATGTTAACATTCTCAACGGCAATGCTTCAGATCTGGAAAAAGAATGTAGTAATTATGAGGATAAGATTAAAAGTTATGGCGGAGTAGATCTTTTTATTGGTGGAATCGGACCTGATGGTCATATTGCATTCAATGAGCCGGGATCTTCACTTTATTCAAGAACAAGAGTTAAAACACTAACTCACGATACAATTCTTGCCAATTCACGTTTCTTCGACAATGATCCTTCGAAGGTTCCTACAAAAGCTTTAACTGTTGGAGTGGGCACTGTGATGGATGCAAAGGAAGTAATGATAATAGTTAACGGCTACAATAAGGCCAGAGCTTTGCAACACGCGGTAGAAGAAGGAGTTAATCATATGTGGACAATAAGCTCATTACAAATGCATCCAAAAGGTATAATAGTTTGTGATGAAGTCGCTACATACGAGTTGAAGGTAGGCACATTCCGGTATTTTAAAGACATAGAAAAAGATAATCTGGATCCTGATACGTTAATCTAGTTTCCCGGATTGTTTTTCTTGTTTCCCATTTTAAAAAGAAATTCTTTTTCATTTTTAGAAAGGCTGTCATAACCTGATTTCCCTATTTTATCGAGGATTTCATTTATGTTCTGCCTTTCTGCTTTTTTGGTTTTATTGTATTCCCAGTCAGACATGTTTCTGGGTGAATTATTATTATGGGAAACCTTTAGTTTTCTTCTTCTTTTAAAAATGGAACTAAAATTATAAAGGAAGTTATTGAATCTAAGTGTGATGTCTTTGCCTTTTTTAAGTCCTGACATATAAATAATACCCCAGATTGCTCCGCCTATATGTGCTATATTTCCACCGGGATTTATTCCTGTAATGCTGACAATATAAATTAAAATTGAAAATACTGCTATCCATATCAGTTTTATTGGGCCAAAGATAGAGCTTATCAAAAGCAGGTTAACTGAAAAATTTGGAGCATAAATTGCTGCTGCTATAAGTATTGAAATTATTGAAGCAGAAGCTCCGATGAGGCTGCTTACTTTAGATATTTCAGCAAAAGCAGGGAAAATGTTAAAAGCAAGAATATAGACAATTCCCCCGGCAATGCCTCCCAGGAAATATAAGCTTAGAAGCTTTCTTTCATCGAAATACATCAGGAAAATTTTGCCAAACCAATAGAGGCAGAGTAAGTTGAAAAGTATATGCAGGAAATCATAATGGACAAACATATAAGTTATCAGAGTCCATGGTCGGGTAATTAAAAGAGAAAAGTCTGAGGGCAAAGCCAGCCAGTCAAGAATAGGGAAGTCAATTTTAAACAGGTAGAAAACGACTGAAAGTAGTCTTATCAGAATGAAAATAAAAAGGTTTGCATAAATCAAACGGGTAATGATTGAACCCGATTTGAAAGAAGATTTTATTTCATCCAGAATATTCATGGTGTTAATTTTCAATAAAAAATTATAAAAATTGGCTTAGATAAATTCAAAATGGACAAAATATATCAAAAGAAGGTTTTTGTATTCTTATTCCAGTATTTAATTAATATGAATCCGAATAGCATACCGCCTAAGTGAGCAAAATGAGCTATGTTGCTACCCGGCATTGACAATCCAAGAATAAGTTCCAGAGCGCCGTAAGCTATTACCATGTATTTAGCCTTGATAGGTATAGGCGGGAATAATAGCATTAGCTGAGTGTTAGGGAAGAGCATTCCAAATCCAAGTAATACCCCGTATACTGCTCCTGAAGCTCCGACAGTAGGAATATTCATCTTGATGTTTACCAATTGATTCATGAAAGATGTGGCTTCTGTTTCATAAGCTTCTGATGTTGGAT
>CAYUEI010000136.1:0-7930 GCA_964443445.1 uncultured Prolixibacteraceae bacterium
TCTGCAACAAGCCATCCAAGTTCAGAAGCAACATAAGCCAGAGGAATAGACAACAAGCTAATCCATAAGAACCACTTGTGTTTCTCGATAATATCTTTATATATCATGAATATTGACAAAAGGAAAATCAATAAAAACAAAAATCCCAGCATCACCATTATATGAAAACTATAAAATGTAAGAGGCACATTTGGTATAAGAAAGAAAGGATCTTTAATGTATCCATATCCAAGATACATAAAATATTCATTTTGAAAATCCTCACTTATAATTGTCCGTCGCAACTCTTCTGCCAGCAGTAGGTTACCTGATTTTTTAGCTTCCTTAAAATCAGATAATTTCGAAACAGCAACCTTTCCTCTTTTAATTTTTTCAACGGAAGACATTATATTTTGCTCTTCATTACCGTAAATCAAATCATTGATTCCCGGGACAAAAGCATCTGCCTTTCTAAAAGACATTAATGAAAGCAGTTTAGGTATTTCTATTTTAAAAGCAAACTCACTGAGCTTTTCATTATCAGGATCTTTTTCAGTAGGTGATAATATTCCAAAAGCAACTAACCCTGCTCCTTTCTTACCATTGTTTAAACCTTCCATTGCAGCAAGTTTCATTGGTTGAAACTTTGCAACCTGTACTGCTGAGCCATCTCCAGAGAACATTAAAGCCAAAGAACTAATCATACCAAAAATTCCGGCTATGATAATACTCTTTTTTGCCAGAAGAAGATTTTTCTTCTTTATAAGAAACCATGAAGAAACACCTATAACGAAAATTGAAGAAAGTACAAATCCTGAATTTATTGTATGAATAAACTTATTGACTGCAACAGGGGAAAACAAAACCTCCCAAAAGTTAGTCATTTCATTTCTTGCAGTATCAGGATTAAAACTTGTCCCTACAGGATTTTGCATCCATGCATTGGCAACCAATATCCATAAAGCTGATAAGTTTGCTCCTATTGCTACCAACCAGGTTGAAGTAAGATGAAACTTTTTGCTTACTTTCTCCCATCCAAAAAACATAACTGCAATAAATGTAGATTCCATGAAGAAAGCCATTATCCCTTCAATAGCTAATGGAGCACCAAAAATATCACCTACAAACCATGAATAATTAGACCAATTTGTACCAAATTCAAACTCAAGAATTATTCCTGTAGCAACACCAATGGCAAAATTAATCCCAAATAAAGTCATCCAAAACTTTGTGATTTTCTTCCATTCAGGATTTCCTGTTTTCACATAAATGGTCTCCATCATAGCAATAATGAATGAAGTTCCAAGGGTTAAGGGTACAAATAGCCAATGATACATTGCTGTTAATGCAAACTGAGCTCTCGACCAGTTTACTAATGACAAATCCAGGGATTCAAACATCTTTATTGATTATTTCAGATTAGTTAAATTTTCTAATACATGTTGTCCTCTTTCCTCATCAGTATTGAAATCTTTTTTTAGAATGTCAGGGAAAAAGAAAATTTTAAGAATGAAAAAAATCACAAAAACCTTTATTATAATGATTATCCAGACGCTCTTACCCCACGTCATATTCTTAAACCCTTCATAATAAAAATTGAAAACTCTTTTAAATATATTCATTCATACGTTGTTTTAGGACTATGTTAATTTAATAAATATTTTCAATAAAATAAAAAGAAAAAAAACAGAAAAATATTACCCACCAAGGTTTGCCCTTTAATAAAAAAAAGAAAGGCTGCCAATAATAGCAGCCTTATCAACTAATAACTTTAAAATCTGTGACCTACTTTATAAACCTAAACTTATGAAAATGCTAAAACTTCTTCTTTCGGAAATACATATTCCTCAATCTTTTTCATTATTGAAATACGGTTCGGATCCATTTGTTTCTTTTTATTTCTTAGAAATGAATATGTGAATGGGGAATATCTTTCAAAAATATTGGTATATTCCGGATTAAGATAGGCATAATTCATTCCGACTGCCTCGTTTACCATGTAATTAAGACTCTTGCCAACCAAACCCTTCATTTCCGGAAGTAATTCTGTTTTAAAAATCCCCATGTCGTTAATTACATAATTACTGAATGTCATGGTTTTATTTGTATACTCCTCAAGTCTGCCATTATTAGCAGCATTAGTAAACATCGTCACCAAATTGCCGTCCATATCTTCATTTATATCCTGAATGTCATCGATAAACTGAAGAAAGGCTCCAAACCCAAAGCAAAACCATTCCTGTTCTCTGGTTAATGTTCCATTAATCAAATATCCATCAGCTAAAACAGATGTTCCACCCTTTTCTATGCTGATATTTATTAATTCATTTTCAGAAAGATTATTCTGATTACTTAACAGACAAATACTTTTTGTTTGGGCATCGTGTATTGCAATCAGGCTTTCATACACTTCAGGATAAACTATTCTGTTCCAGTCGCCCTCAATCATTCCTACCAGATTGAAAATCTTACTCTCGTTCATGTTTGCAGGAATTACATTTTTTCCCAACAGTCTATCTCTGAATCTCAGGCTGAACATTATCTTATCGCTCTTTGAAATTTGGGGATCGTCAAGATAATTATCGCTATATGGATAAAGCATGCTGTAAGCAAATGTTGATGGAGTAACCTTTACAGGCTGACTCATTAGAATTTGCAAACTATTTATTATCCACATATTACGACAAGCCTGAAATATATCTTCTATTGAAATATTAGGATCGAATTTCTTCGCCATCTTCATGAAATCCTTAGTAACGCCAGAGAACCCGGTATCAGAAATTAAGCTTATCTCATCTGCGCTAAAATTAAATACGTTCTTAGCGTATATCATGAATTTTTCTTTTATCTGCCCTTTAAGTTGCTCATTGATTTTTTCTTTATTGGCTCCGTGTATAATATTCCCCTTTATTTTTTGAGAAAACCGTTCCATACCTTCTTCTCTTCTTTGCTTTTCACTATACGAAACTTCATCACCCAAATCAGGCAATCCTTTTGAAGAATCATCCCAAAGTGTTTTAAATTGTTCAACAAAGTTGTTTATATTCATGGCTTATGAATGTGTAATTAGATTAATAGCACAAAAGAACTTAGATTTTGTTATTTTGGATTAAACATTAAAGGTGAATAGAAGAAATTTACCTGTAGATGTCGAAAATAAAAGATAAAAGAGGTAATCTATGGAAATAATATAAAACTGATTTTAAGCTGATTTAACTATTCCTTCTTTTCTTAACTTCGCTAACAGCTTCAGTGATTTCATCAGAAATACCTAATTTTCCGTTAATAATGCAGGTAGTTGTAACCAGTCCCTTAAGGCAACACTTCATATCACTTAACCTGAAAATGTCCTGATAAAATAATTGTTTGACTCCCTCTTGCTCAATCCTAAGCTTAACTACAAACTTGTCCCGGCTTTTAAGCGGAGTTTTATATGCAAGATCGACTCTGGCAACTACTGCTACAATGCCTCTTTTATATAAATCTTCAAAATCAAGTCCTATACTTAATAAAAACTGATGACGAGTGTGTTCTAAATAATTCTGATAAACTGAATTATTAACTATTCCCTGAAGATCACACTCGTAATCTCTTACAATAAACTCAAGTTCGAAATCATATTCTTGCATCAAATTGAAATTAAATTTTTAAGTAATAAGTAAATTTAATAATAAGAGTCGTCTAATTTAACATTAAACTACTTTTCTTTATTAAATCAAATCTTTTAACCTTTCAATTTTTTCATCCAACTCAGATAAACTAAAATTACCAGCCATTCTAATACTTTCTTTACCAAAGATGTAAGCAATTACTACAGGAGTAGAAAAAATCATATATTGAGCTGCTATCTCTTGAAATTCTTCAACAGGAATTTCAATAATTTTAATATTCCGGACTGGTTCCATGAAATATTCATTCATCTTAACTCTGAGAGAGTTACACACTCCACATTTGCTATTGGAAAAATACAGCAACATAAAGTCAGTGTTTTTTATCAAAGCCTGAAGATGATCATTATCTCTGATTTTATCCATATAATTTTGTCTTATAAATAATAATAACCTATAAAGTACAGCAGTTTACCGATATAATTAAAAACGTATTAAAAATAGTTATCATCTTTGAAAAAACATTTAATAAAAGATATTTAAAATGAGATCACACGAAGTAGACTACAAGATTATTGGTGAAGATTTACAATTGGTAGAAATCGAGCTTGACCCAAATGAAACAGTAATAGCAGAAGCGGGAACAATGTTATACATGGAGCAAAGTATTGACTTCCAATCTAAAATGGGTGACGGCACTAATCCAAATGAAGGCTTGTTCGATAAATTATTAAAAGGAGCAGGCAGAATGCTGACGGGAGAGTCTTTGTTTCTAACACACTTTACTAATGCTGGTTATGGGAAAAGTCACGTAGCATTTGCTGCACCCTATCCGGGAACAATAATACCGATAGATTTAATGCAATATGGAGGAAGGATTACTGTTCAAAGAAACTCTTTTCTTTGTGCTGCTATGGGAACAAAGGTTTCTGTAACCCTTAATAAAAGACTAAGTGCGGGCTTCTTCGGTGGAGAAGGATTTATTCTTCAGACACTAGAAGGTGATGGTAAAGCTTTTATCCATGCCGGAGGTGTAGTAATTGAAAAAGAACTTAACGGAGAAGTCTTAAGAGTTGATACCGGTTGCGTTGTTGGATTTACATCAGGTATAGACTTCGACATACAACAATCAGGTAATTTAAAATCAATGGTCTTCGGAGGAGAAGGCATATTTTTAGCTACTCTGAGAGGACATGGAAAGGTTTGGCTTCAATCGATGCCTGTAAGTAAACTGATTCGTGAACTTTCAGTCTATGGTGGAAATACCAGAAAAGAAACAGGTGGCTTTTTAAATAATTTCCTGCAAGAATAATGAATTAGATAATCAAGTTTAGCAAGGACAAATTATTTACTCTGATTTGTCCTTTTTATTTTGAACTTATCTTAAAGTATCTTATTCCTGAAAGTGAAGTATATATTACCAATATAGCTGTTAAAATTAAAACCCATACAGGTATCTCAGATGACCCGGTTCCTGCATACGAATGTATTCCCGCCATGAGATAGTTAACTCCAAAAAAGGTCATTAAAATTGAAGCAAAAGCCCAGAAAGATGCAAGATTTGTTATATAATCATTTTTAAAAGCAGGTATTAATCTCATGTGAGAAACAAAAGCATATATAAGAATACTTATTAGTGCCCAGCTTTCTTTTGGATCCCATCCCCAATAGCGACCCCATGATTCATTTGCCCAAACAGCACCAAAAATAGTTCCTGTTACCAGCATATAAAGACCTATAATCAATAGAATATTATTAAAAATTCCAAGATCTCTTATATGAAGTGTGATTCTTTCATAATCTCTTTCTTTAACGAATAAAAACAATGAAAGGTTTACCAATGAAATCAACATTACCAATCCAAATATTGCATATGAGGATGTAATTATGGCAACGTGAATACTTAACCAATATGATTTAAGAACAGGAACAAGATTACCTATAGCCGGATTTATATTCATCAAATGAGCTACAAGTAAAAATGAAAATGATAAGATCATCGATAACGACAGGAGCAATGGTTGTTTTTTACTATATATCAATCCAACAAGAATGCTAAAACCCGAAATAAACAGCATGACTTCATAAGAATTGCTTAAAGGGAAATAGCCTCCTGCTATCCATCTTAATGTTATGCCTGCAAAAATTATTATTAAAAATATTAATGCCAATAATCTGAAGGATAAAAATATCCATTTATTAATATTAATGCCTTTTAAAAGACTGACAACATAAATAACCGTCATTGAAATGCCGAGCAATGCTAACCAGTACTGTAACTTATCAAAGAGATTTAATTTATTATAAAGCAATTCAGCAACAATCTGTTTATTTGAAGGATAAATCTCCTTTCCCAAATTCATCTGATAAGTTTTTATTGAAGAAAGATAAAGATCAGCTTGTTTTAAATCTTTTGTTTCAGGATAACTAATTAATTCTCTTCTGTATAAATCAAAAATATTCTTCAGAAAAAACGAATCATTATAATCATCTGTTTTCTCATACGCATCTTCTACAGAATACCATGTGTTATTTAAAGCTCCTGCAACAGGGAATATCTTTAAAGCTCTTCTTGAAAGAAACATATCAAGAATGTTAGCATCATCGTTTGCTTCAAGAATTGCTTTATCATTTTTATTCCTCTCACTCAAGGGTTTAGAAAAAACCTCATCTACATAAGGGGATACTAAAAATTCATAATTATTATCAAAAAGCTGCAAGTATGAAACCCTTGAAGTTTCAACTCCAAAGATTTTTCGAACCTCTTCATTTTTGATTTCCATCAAAGGAAACTTTTCCCAGTATTCGGGGAAAGTAAGAATAGATAAGACCACCCTATCAGCATTAAGGTCCTTAATCTTGTCCTCTCCATAAATCTTAGACATGAACTCTCTGTTCAGAGTGTTCATAACTTTCATCCTGCCTTTATTATCCTGTACTATTAATTCTCCAAACTTTCTGGCTTGAATCTCAGGAACAACCTTTGTATAATCAATTTCCTGTCCGAACGACTGAAAAGAAAGCAAAAAGAATATCGTAGCAACTGATATTTTTTTCAATAATTTAATCTGATTTCTAAAGAAAGATCCGGGCATAAACAATGAGATCAACATAAAAGCAATTGCCGTAAAATAACCTGCATATGTTAAAGAAGTACCTAAAACATCGCAGGAAGCAGTTAAAATTGTTCCTTTTCGATCTTCATCAAATGAAGTTTGAAAGAACCTCCATCCTTTGTATTTAAGAATATGATTCATGTAAATATGATAATCAACAACTGCATCTCCGCTTTTCTCATATACCTTTACAAAACTTGAAAATGAAGATGGCGAGTCAGATCCGGGGTAATAATCAATTGAAAAATCATGAAGATAAATATCAAACGGAAGGTTTTTTATTGTACCGTCATTAAAATAGATCAAATTTGATCTTTCTCCTTCCCTTATATGCATTGTTCCTTCAAGACCAGTATATCTGGTAAAAAATGCCCCTAAAATGATTAGAATAAATGAAATATGAAAAATTGGTACTGAAATTTTTCGCCAGCTGAAACTTGAATAATAAAACATGCTGCCAAATAAATTTAATACCAAAACAGCTAACAAAACTTCAAACCATGCTGACTTATATACATATTTCCAGGCGTTATTCACTCCGGTGAAGCTTTCAATAATAGTTGCAGTTATTATTGCAATGGCAACAATTCCTAAAATAATAGCAGTAGTCTGAAAACTAAAGAATTTTCTTTTCATAATCTATTTATTACTAAGGTAAACAGAAGTTGATAAAATTCTAGTCAATATCTATCCACCCTTTCTTTTCAACGCTGTCAAAAATTGCTTCAATTGTTTTCATATTTCCTATAGCATCTGAAAAAGGAGTTGGCACCGGAGTGTTATCAATAACAGATTGTGCAAATAATTCAGCCTGGATGGTATACTGATTTACAGGACCACAAAGTATTTCTTCATCTCTCTCGGGAGTCTGTAAAAATATTTTTGCCGGCTTATCAGAAGGAGCGTTTACCGGAATCTCAACAACAATTCTACCTTCAGTTCCGGATATTTCTGCTCTTTGATTATACATCAACTGAGTTGAACAGGTAAATGTAGCTGTTTGCCCCTTCCCAAAATCAAGCATCGCAGAAGTGAGCTTATCTGTGTGCATTTTATTGTCATAATCAATAATTCCAACAACGCGCTTTGGTTCTTTCTCAAAAATAAAACGCGGAAATGAAATACAATAACAACCAATATCCATTAGTGACCCACCGCCTATGTTTGATCTATTTCTGATATCTTCAGGATCATCATTAAAGTATGAAAAAAAAGAATTCAGGTGTT
>CAYUEI010000137.1:0-7928 GCA_964443445.1 uncultured Prolixibacteraceae bacterium
TCGTAGTCTTGCTGGGATATACCCATTGAAACTCCGATATGAGCGATGATTTTAATTTCTTCATTGCTGATTATTCCGTCTGCATTGGCAATTCCAAAGAGGAAGTGCATCAATTCAAGTCTTGAAGAATAATCCATATTTGATCTTATCTGATGGCATACATCGGTAACAGGAATGTTTTGCTGCAAGAGATCATAAAGTAACTTAACAGCTTCATTGGCAGATTGGAGTCCGAAATTACGGGTAAAAAATTCCTTAACGTAGTTTAACTCCGACTTCATTGTTTTGCCGTCAGCCTTCATAATAGCAGCGACAAGGACAAGCAGGCTCATGGCATAGCCTCCTGTAGTAGGCCGCCCAGCCGTAGTGTATGGATTGTTTTGACCATAAGGGTTTTGAACTCCTTGTCCGGAAGCAGCATCAAAAGCTGATCCTAACATATAACCTAAGATTGCACCAATAGGTCCCAGGGTAAAAGCACCAAGACCTGCTCCAATCCATTTACCGAATTTTGCCATTATGAAATAAGATTATTGTGTATTTTTAAAACTTGAGGTATAATCATTTCTATATCATTGTTTACGATAACAAAATCAGACTTACTGATTTTAAATTCATCACTTAATTGATTATTCATTCTTTCAATTACCTTTTCGCGGGAAACTTGATCTCTTTCCATTACCCTTTTAATTCTTAACTCATCGGGAGCATAGACAGTAATAATTTTATCAAACAATTCAGAAGCTCCTGATTCAAATACAATTGCTGCTTCCTGGATGACATACTTTGTCGTTTGTTTTTCAGTCCATTGAGAGAAACTATTACGCACGGCAGGATGAACAATTTCATTAATTTTCATTAGTGCAATATTATCATTGAAAATTAAATCTGCCAATTTTTTTCGGTGAATGTCTCCATTTGATAAGTAAACTTCATTTCCAAAGGTGGAAATGATATTATTCTTCACATCAGGGTCTTCCTTCATTAATCTGTTGGCTTCGGAGTCGGCATAAAAAACGGGGATACCTAAAGTTGAAAACAATCTGCATACAATAGATTTACCGGAACCAATACCACCAGTGACAGCAACTTTAATCATATTACTTTCTTTCGATGATAAATTCAACAGAAGTTGGCTGATATTTAATGATTCTGACATTAGCAGGAGTAGTAATTACTTTAACAGGAATCTGACGCGAATCGGGTTTAATATCATTATAATCAATGCCTATTACAAAATCAGAGGGTGAGATGTTTTTATATTGGTTAAGGGCAACTATACAATTCAATTCAATCTTGCCCGGGAAAGAAACAAGATTAACACTATCGGGGACATTAAATTTAGCAACATTCACTTTTTCAATGTATTCAGTATATTGAGAGACAGGTATTTCAACGAGCACTTTTTCAGCAGAGACCTTCAAATCTTCATGAATCTTAAGAGGTATATTCTTTTTAAAAGGACTATTTAGTTTTCCTGTTTTAACATCTTCAGTATAAATAAATTTTAAAGTATCCAATATAGAAGAAGGGCCTGTAACAATAACACTTTGAGGAGTAAACTTAATAGAATCCGACATAAAATATTGGTTATCAAATTCAGTACTAATATTAGATGCTACTTTTACTTTTTTACCGATAATATTGTCAAAAGAAAAGTGAATAGTGTCGGGGTATAAATCTAAAATAGAAATATCGGCATCGAGCTGATCAGTAATCTGGTAAATATATTCATCGGGCAGGATAATTAAATCACCTTGAGTTTGATTTTCGAATCTGCTGTTAGTGAATGATTTGATATTGAAAATAACAGGATAAATGGATGCATTAACTTTATATCGGAGAAGAGTAAAACCTCTGGCCTTAATTTTTGCTCTTAGTTTTGAAGGAGGTGTTGAAGTAAGTGTTTTATTTTTAGGGAAGTTAGTAAACTGTACAGGTATCATAACGTAATTTTCGTATTGCTTTTCCATCGCATTGATAAACCAAAGCGAGGCAGCAATAAAAAGGCAAACCATAAAAATAAAA
This sequence comes from uncultured Prolixibacteraceae bacterium, assembly GCA_964443445.1. GTDB lineage: Bacteria > Bacteroidota > Bacteroidia > Bacteroidales > Prolixibacteraceae > CAYMTR01. Next base: position 2,029 of record CAYUEI010000137.1, read on the forward strand.
GGTCTGTTATTTTCTTTAAGTTTAGATTTAATATGGTTATGTAGACTTTTACCTGACATTAAGTTTGTTAGTCATAATTAACGGAGTAAAGGTAATAAAATGAAGTTAAATTTTAATATTCAGCAGGTGTATAAAAAAAATGTCATTCCGTAATTTTTAATTAATTTCAGAATGACATTTAATAAATTAAAGGGTTTATAAGTCCTTATTTCTGTGGCTGTTGTAAGTCGGTTGGGTCTTTAATAACGCTACCTTTATCAACAGTCAGCTTAGTATTTTCATCTACCTGTAAAACAACAGTAGTATCAGTAGTATTAACAATTTTGCCATAAATTCCACCAGTTGTAATAACCTTATCTCCCTTTTGAAGAGATTCGCGGAATTTCTTCAATTCTTTCTGGCGTTTAGCCTGTGGTCTGATCATGAAAATCCAGAAGATAACGAGTATAAGGATTAAAGGTAGAAACATACCCAGCGGGCTTTGTTGCGAACCTCCTTCAGTAGTCTGAGGACTTGCCATTAAAATGATATACAATAAGTTCATGTTGTGATTATTAAATTGTTTATTTTATACTAGTTTATTTATCATATAAACATATAAGACATCAATCTTGTTTTCTCAATTATAGTAATTTAAAATCAAATATTGATTTTCTTCATTTACTAAAATATCAAAAATAGAAATTAATTAATTTTTTACAAATATATGTAATTAAATCAATCAGTTTCTCCGATTAATCCTCTTCCGGTTTTAGACACTTTTCCTTCTTCTTTCAGGCTTTTCAATATTTTATCCATAATACCGTTTATGAAGGTCTGGCTTTTTGAAGTGCTGTAATATCTGGCAAGATCGATATATTCATTTAAAGAAACCTTGGTCGGGATAGAAGGGAAGTATAAGAATTCGCAAAGTGCAAGTTCCATTATCAGTACATCGATAAAAGCAACCCTGTCGAGATCCCAGTTTCTAAGATGTTTTTTAATTATTTCGCGGTGTTCTTCAGCATTGAGAACAGCCTTTCTGAAAAGATTTTTGGTAAAATCTCTGTCTTCTTCATCCTTGAATAAAGGCATAAGTCCTTTGGAATCAGTAGTTGATGGTTTGAACTTGCTGATAGTCTTGATAATCATTCCAACAACAAATTCGATGTCATCATTCCAATAGATGCTCAGTTCTTCAAGAACCAGATAAAGATCGTCTTCAACAGCCAGGATATCAGTGAGGAAGAATTCAATAATTTCTCTGTCTTCAATGATTGTGCTATCGGTGGCAGTCATATATTTAATATACTGCTCAGATTCCAGAAGTTGATTATATAATTTTTTAACAAGTTCAGGATAATTAATCCATGTTAATTTAGATTTTTCAATATAAGAATTCAGGGAACTATTTTCCGAAAGTTTGACAAGTATTTGATTATTTACGAGCCTAAAGTTTGGATTTAGGTCTTCCCGTGTTGGTATCATCTTGTTTTTATTCAGCTCAATACGATTAAGGGCATAATTCCTTATTTCAACAAGCATCTGTAAAAGAAGATGATAAAGGTCGTAGGATTTGTTAATACTGAAAAATAATTCTTTTTCGGCAAGATTAATTGTCTGATCCGGGGATGAATGGAATGCATATAGAGATTGCATTACCTTGATTCTGATTATACGTCGACTTATCATTAAAAAGAACTGTTTTATTCAGCAGCAAAATTATACATTTTTTGCATTAGAAAACTACAGTTTTGTTGGCAGGGCATTTTTTTAACATTTAATTGACTTTATCAATAAGATTTTCTTCTTGCAAATCATCATCATCATTAGGGTTTTCCTCCTCATCATCAGGTTCATCTTCCCATTCAAATTTTTGACGAGGGGGTCCGTATTTATAAAATAGTAAAGCAAGTACAGTACCGGAAATAGCTCCCATAAGGTGTCCGTCCCAAGAAATTTTAGGGTCAAACGGGAAGATACCCCAAATAAAACTGCCATATAGGAAAGTGACTATCAGGGAAATAGTAAGCAATCTGAGGTCTTGTCTTAAAACTCCGGAGAGGAAAAGGAAAGCAGTAAGGCCGTAAATGATTCCGCTTGCGCCAATATGCCATGCTTCGCGGCCTCCAAGCCATAATAGGACACCTGATAGGAAAAAATTAATAATGAAAATTCGTAAGGCCATTTTTCTGTAGAAGAAAAATAGGGCAGTAGCGAGTACGAAGAATGAGGCTGTATTGCCTGAAAGGTGACCAAAATTGCTATGAATCAATGGAGAAGTAAGGATTCCAATCAATCCTTCAAAACTCCGGGGATACACGCCTAAATTAACGAAGTTTAAATTCAGAGATACTTCAACAATTTTAATAAGCCAGATTATCAAAACAAATAAAGAGGGAACAACAAGGCTATACTTGAATATTTTCTTTTCAAGTTGTACGATTTCCGGAGATAAAGGTTGTGGATAATATCTAAATGTCAGTTTTCCCATTCAGTAATTCATCAAGATATGAGCAAAAACCAATTATATCATCTTCAGAAGTATCGAAAGAAGTCATCCAGCGTACTTCGTGTTTGCTTTCATCCCAAGGGTAGAAGAAATACTTTTCCCGGAGGAGATTACTGATATTGTCATCAATAATAGCAAATACGCCGTTTGCCTCGACTTTTTGAGTAACAGTAATGCCAAGATTTTTGATTTTTTCTTCAAGCAATTTGGCCATTTTATTGGAGTGGGCAGCATTTTTTTCCCAAAGTCTGTTTTCCAGATATTCAGTAAACTGAGCAGAAATAAACCTCATTTTAGAGTATAACTGGGCAGATTGTTTTCTGAAATATTTAGCATTTTTAGAAAGGCTTTTATTAAAGAAAATAACAGCTTCGCCAAACATCATTCCGTTTTTAGTTCCTCCGAAAGAAATAACATCGACACCAGCATCTTTAGTGAAAGCTTTGAACTCCAAGCCTAAACTTACAGCAGCATTAGCAATTCTGGCACCATCGAGATGTACATACATGTTATGGTTATGGGCGAGTTCACAAATAGCCTTTATTTCATTGACAGAATAAAGGGTGCCAAGTTCTGTGACCTGGGAGATGGAAATCAGTCCGGGTTGGGAATGGTGTTCAAAGTCAAAACCGTGAAGATGAGGGGTAATCAATTCAGGGGTGAGTTTGCCATCAGGAGTATCGACGGGAATAATTTTACATCCGGACGCTTTTTCTGGGGCTCCACATTCATCTACCATAATATGGGCAGTAGATGGTGTAATAATTGAGTTGAATGAATGGGAAAGGGTAGTGATTGATAAGACATTAGCCCCTGTTCCATTGAATACGAAAAAAATATCGCAATCATCACCAAAGTATTTGTAGAAAACAGACTTACAATATTCAGTATAAATATCGTCGCCATATCCGACTACGTGGCCTGAATTAGCATTTTCAATGGCTTTCAAAATATCAGGGTGAACGCCTGAATTATTATCGCTGGCAAAACCTTTAGGATTCATTTTAAAAAAATTATAATCAAACAAAAAAGTTAAGTTTTATAATGGGATATTTTAAAATCCTAAAATATGAATTTTATTAAAGCTTTAATTAAAATGGGCTCAATAGTTTTGGTAAAAATTCTGGACAATTATTAATTAAATGTTGAAAAGTTAATAATCTATGGCAAGGATGTTAAGATTACAATCTTTATATTTGGAATCAATTAAAAGAATATGGAAGAGTTTATTGTATCTGCGCGAAAATACAGGCCTTCAACCTTTTTATCGGTTGTAGGACAGCAATCTATTACTGCGACATTAAAGAATGCCGTTAAGAATAATCAAATGGCACATGCATATTTATTTTGCGGACCCAGGGGAGTTGGGAAGACGACATGTGCAAGAATTTTCGCCAAGACAATAAACTGCAGCAATATTACTGAGGATTTTGAGTCGTGTAATCAATGTGATTCGTGTATATCGTTCAATGAAAACAGATCTTTTAATATTCATGAACTTGATGCTGCATCAAATAATTCCGTTGATGATATCCGCCAGATAACTGATAAAGTAAGGATACCGCCTCAGGTTGGAAGGTATAGTGTTTATATCATCGATGAAGTTCATATGTTATCGCAGAGTGCATTCAATGCGTTTCTCAAAACATTGGAAGAGCCTCCCAAACATGCTATTTTTATACTAGCAACGACAGAAAAGCATAAGATTTTACCTACAATTTTGTCTCGCTGTCAGATATTTGATTTCAACAGGATAAAGAATTCAGATATAGCAGATCAGATTAAATTTGTGGCAGGGAAGGAAGGTATTCAAATTGAAGAAGCAGGTGTAAACATCATTGCCCAAAAAGCAGATGGAGCAATGAGAGATGCCCTTTCTATATTCGACCAGATAGTTAGTTTTTCCGGTAAGAGCGTTACATATCAGGATGTTATATCAAACCTGAATGTTTTGGACTATGATTATTATTTCAAACTGACAGATTGCTTTATCAAATCTGAAATTTCGGAATCGCTGCTTATTTTCAATGAAATATTGGAGAATGGTTTTGATGGGTTACATTTTATAACAGGTTTGAATTCACATTTCAGGGATTTACTTGTTTGTAAGGATGCAACAACAATACAGCTTCTTGATGTAGGCAAGGAAGTGCAAGGGAAATATCAGATTCAAGCTAAAGAATGTGAATATGAATTTCTTGTAAGAGCTATAGAAATAGCCAATCAATGTGATATAAACTACAAAACGTCACAAAATAAAAGGCTTTTGGTAGAGCTTGCACTGATTAAGATTGGGCAGTTAAACCAAAAAAAAAAGTAGAGATTGAATGGTCGATAGAAAATTTAAAGATTGATCCGATCTTTAATGTTTCATATTCAGGCAACAGAGAGTCCCAAAAGCCTGTTGTTGAGCAGGCAACGCGGCCACCTATGCCTGCAGCTAAATCTGCGCCTGTCTATAAGAAAAGGGAAGAGTTCACTACTACTTCTATCAGAGATGCTTTAAACGGAAAGGTTGTTGAAGAAGAAAAGGAAGAAGCAATACCTGCTGATTATGCTGCGAAGATCAATGTTATAGAAGAATTTTTCACCCAGGAGCAATTGGAAGAGGCATGGAAAGAGTTTGCCGGAAAACATTCAGGTCAGGTTCATTTGTATCACACACTCTCAAGCAAGCCTGTATTACTGGAAAATTATAAAGTAAAGATAACGGTAGAAAATTCTGTTCAGAATGATCAGATACGGCTATTGAAACCAGAGATAATTGGGTTTCTGACGAGGACATTAAAAAATTCATTGATAGATGTCAAGATAGAAATGATGGATGAAACCCCGGAGAATAAACTATTGACTGACGATCAGAAATTACAGGCAATGATGAAAAAGAATCCGACATTGTTAAAAATGCGAAATCTTTTTAACCTTGATTTCAATGGTTGATTAATCTTTTTTAAATTAGAATTGTTTATTATTATAATAAATGAAATTATTAACCAAAAAATATTTACTATGCTTAAAGAAAAAATGGAAAAGGCTCTTAATGAGCAGATAAATAAGGAGTTGTATTCTTCTTATCTCTATTTATCCATGTGTGCTTATGCACAGTCACTAGGACTTCCGGGAGTTGCAAACTGGATGAAAGTTCAGGCAAAGGAAGAGTTGACACATGCCAATAAATTCTTCGATTACATAATTGAAAGAAATGGCAAAGTAGCATTAAGTGCAATTGAAAATGTGCCTGTTGAATTTGGCAGTGTCATAGAGCTGTTTGAAAAGACGCTGAGTCATGAAAATTATGTAACTGACTCTATAAATAATCTTGTAGATATTGCCATTGAAGTTAGCGATCATGCGACAAGAAGCATGTTGATGTGGTATGTAGATGAACAGGTTGAAGAAGAAGCAAATG
>CAYUEI010000138.1:0-7925 GCA_964443445.1 uncultured Prolixibacteraceae bacterium
CCCACACCCTGTTGCTGCACTCTTATATGAATCACTAATAAAACAATGAACATCACCATCACTTGAGGTTATTCTAAGACGATCTGTATCAATATCTTTTAGTAATTCATAATCCTCAGCTTTTGCATAAAAAGTGCCACTTTTAACAATTCTGTAAACATTATCTCCAATTTGGTACATTCCCTCTTCATTCATGAAATATCTACCCGGATTGTTATAAAACTGGGTTTCCAGAATATAGTCTCCATTATCTTCTATCAATTGAATGTATTTGCTGTTTTCATTAACAAATTGCTTAAACTCATCAATACTTTTGAACTGCTCCTGATCTATGCTCTTATAAAATTTTTCTGCTGCTATACCAAACGATTTGAAACCTTTTTGCTGTTGCCAGATGTCTCGTTCTTCACTTGTCATCTTAAATACTCTTTCCATTTCTGATTTGTATTCATACATATCTCTGAAATAAAGAATCTCAGGATCACAAATTTTTTCTTCAATTAATTCATCTTTGCATGAATAAAATACTAAAATAATTGCTGATAAAAAGAAAATAATTACGCTTTTGATTTTCATTTTGATTAAATTTAAAAAGTTTAAAATAATGTATCAATTAAACCTCATCATCAAATATTTGCTCTGAAAAACATATAAGATGATGGGGTTTTTGTTTTATTTACTATTTCATTTATTTTAAAATATTATTTTGTTACATCTATATATGCAGATGTTTATATGGCTTATTAATATTGGCTTTATACAAAGTTTATTATTCCTCTTTTTGATTAAATTGGTCAGCAAATATATATTTTTAGAAATATTCAGGAAACAATTACTAATAAAAACATTCAAAATATTTTATGATTATTAGAAAATAACATCTAAAACTGATTGTCTTTTTTTTAAATGAATTTCAATAAAAAAACCCTGACAACAATATTTGCTGCCAGGGTAAATGAAAAATCCTAATAACCTACTATTAAAAAATTATTTGTTGTTCTTTCCCGTCATAAGTAATCACTTTATCAGATTTTGGAGAAATTTCAATTCCCTTACCGTTATCTTCACTTACAATTATAACTTTTATTGTACGGGTTTTTAGCATACCCGGAAATTCACCATTACGGTGTCCAAATTTTAACGTTTTAGAATTGTCGTCCCAACTAACGTTTATAGTTGAAAAAATACCTTTTTCGTAGTTGTAATTGTCATTTTCGTCTTCATATAGAGTAAAGCTGGCATTGGCTCCGGGATATATTCTCAATTCAATCGGGTCTGCAGGCTTTTCAGTTGAATATTGTACAAAAGGCCCCATAGGAACAATAGATCCTGCTTTAACTAATAATGGAATTAAATCAATAGGAGCTTCAAATGTAAAGCTCTTTCCTCCATCATATTTTTTACCTGTCCAGAAGTCGTACCATGAAGTTCCTTCAGGTAAATATACCTCTCTGGTCTTTTCAACATTCACTGGTTCTTTCTCCAATGCCCACATAGAAGGAGTTTTCCAAAACAGCATCATTCTTGCTGCACCGGTTTGATTATTTTCATTTTCAAGAACAAAATCATATTCCTTACCAGCTTCAAGTTCAATAAAATCAGTGTATTGTTCAGTACTTGTATAAATAGCAGGTAAAACTTTTCCATTGATATATATTCTTTTTGAATCGAAGCTTTTCATGTGAAACTGGTATTTTCCTGTTTCTTCAGGTACCAGTTTACCTTCCCATCTGATAGAATACATTGAATCAGTTACATAGTCCGGTCTTCCGCCATACCAGTTAATGTTAATATTTGGATCTATCTGCTCTTTACTGAAATTTGTATAATCTTTTCCCTTATAATATTTAGCAAGCAATCCCTCTTTCCCGTCATTTGTTTTGAAACATTTCGAAGGTACAAGTTCACTTTTTGATGGTGGCCTGTGATACATGAATTCAGTAACCGGGTTAACCAATATTGAAGGTCCAAACATAAACTGATCATCAATGTTATAGGTCCTGGTATCATTACTGAAATCCATTGGTAATCCTCTCATGATAGTATAATCTTCGCTTGTAACTTTCCACGCTAAAGAATAAATATAAGGTAAAAGCCTGTATCTCAAGTTGTCAAACTTTAAAAGAGTAGGAGCAAAATCCCCCATTTCCCAAATTTCTCTTGGAGTTTCAGAACCGTGAGATCTGAATATCGGGCAGAAGGTTCCAAGCTGAAACATCCTTGTATATAGCTCCTGATAAGATGGCTGTTTGCCTCCGGTGTTAAAGACACCTTCATAAGCACCTAAAACAAACGCTCCTATATCGAAAGTCCAGTATGGAATTCCTGACATTGAATGATTTGTTCCTGCTGAAATCTGGTTTCTGTATACCTGCCAATTTGCCCCGATATCTCCACTCCAGGTAGTTGCTGCATTACGCTGTTGCCCTGCATAAGTTGATCTTGTAAGAATATAGGCTCTCTTTTCTGAAGTCATCTTCCTCCAGTTTTCATGAATAGCTCCGGTCATTACTAATGAATAGGGATTTAAGTAACGGGCAAAAGATCCCATATAATTGCTGCCCATCTTTTTAAGTTCAAATTCTGATGATTCTTTAGTCAAAGCATTAACAACATCAGGCTCTGTCGAATCCATCCACCATCCATCGAGTCCTTTAGAAAATATTCCTTTATTCAGATATTCGCAATACAAATCATTTGCAGCCGGATTATATGTATCCATATACTTAAATCCTGCCCAACCAACTGTAGGATAAAGCAATCCTTTTGAATCCATATCTTTATAGAATTCAGTATTAGGACCAATTGCCGGCCATATAGAAATTATCGCATGAAAATTCATTGAATGAAGTTCTTCCATCATCTTTTCAGGTTCAGGGAATAAGGTTTTATCAAATACCATACTTCCCCAGTTAGGATTACCATTCCACCAATCCCAGTCCTGGATCATATTATCAATAGGAATTTTCAACTTTCTATATTGTCTTGCTTTCGAAAGAAGCTCTTCCTGAGTATCATAATGCTCTTTACTTTGCCAGTAACCATAGGCATATTTTCCATACATCGGGGCTGTACCGGTAAGAAACCGGTAGCCCGATATAACGTTGTCCATATTTGAGCCCTTAATAAAATAATAATCAATATTGTCTCCCATGTCAGACCATATAGAAGTCTTTTCATTGTTGTCCTTAAAAATGGTCATTGAATAGTTGTCCCATAAAATTCCATAACCCGCAGTTGAAATTAAAAATGGATTCACAGCTTCTGTATTACTTTGAACCAACTTGACCTCTTTCCCTCTGTAATTGAAATATCCATCCTGATGTTGTCCCAAACCATATATTCCTTCAGCTGGAGTAAGACTGAAATCCTGCTGCATTGAAAACCCTGAATCACCATCGTAAACAACAGGTTTAAGCAATGTCTCCCCTGTTTCTTTTAAAATATTATCTCCTGAAGAAGTTAAATACTCTACATTTCCGGAGACCTTGTTTATTTTAACCGACAGCTTATCTGAATTTAAAATAACAGATGATTCGTTATCCTGAGTCTGAATATCTATTTCGGGGAAATCATTTTGGATGACTGAAAGACTTTTCTTTTCGGAAGTGCCTTCTTTTGTCCATTTAATTATCCTGACAATATTGTCTTTGTAAAATTGAACTTTTACATAAATCTTACCTGTATATACTTCAGCGCCGTTTTTAATAACGCTTACCTTCCCTTTTTTCTGGTCACAACCAAAGCAAAAAAGAATTAAAACTGAAATAACTAAAACAATTTTAGTGGTTCTCATATATTATTATTTTGAAATTACTCTTTTATCTCGGTTATAATCATCATTTTAAAAACTATTACATCCTCTCTCCTTCAAAAACAATAAGCTTTTTACCTTATTTCAAAATCCCTCTTTAACCTTATGTCTCTTGAAGAAGAACCAACCATTAACTTATAATTACCTTTTTCAACCTGCCAGTCTGATATTTTTTCATTATACCAGGCTAAATCCTGCATTGGGATTATTATTTTCACTTTTGATTTTTGCCCAGGCTTTAAATTTACTTTTTCAAAACCCTTCAACTCCAATGGAGGTCTTAATGCTTCAATTCCCGGAGAAGAAATGTAAACCTGAGCAACTTCAGAACCTGCCTTTTTCCCCGAATTCAGAACAGTGAATGTCAATGTGATATTTTCATTTGATTTATTAACTTTCATATCCGAATACAAAAAGCTGGTATATGACAATCCATGTCCAAAAGGATATATAGGATTTAAACCTTTATAGTCAAACCAACGATAACCAACTAAAATATCTTCTTCATATTCCAAGGGTTTTTCTTTTCCGTGATATCGGTTCAAAGCATGTGCTGGTGATTGTTCTAAAGACTCAGGTAAGGTAAACGGCATCTTACCAGATGGATTTATTTTACCCATAATTATATCCGCAATTACGTTTCCACCTTCCATTCCATTATACCAACCCCATATTATTGAAGATACTTTGTCTTTTACTTTTCGTAAATCAACAGGCGAACCGGCTGTTATAACAAGAACAATATTCGGATTAGCTTCAGATACGGCATTAATAAGTTCTACCTGTTTATATGGCAAAGCAATATCCTTCTTATCATACCCTTCAGTGTCATAATCATGGTTTATTCCGGCAAATATTATTACTACATCAGTTCTTTGAGCCAGGCGAACTGCTTCTCTTATCAAAGAATCACTGTCGTATTTTGGATTAAGCTCAACTGATCCTCTGCCAAAGTTATGATCAGACGTCTTTTCGTAGCCCAGTGAATAATGTATTTTGATTTTGTCTTCGGCTCTGCTTTTCAACCCTGCTAACGGAGTAATTTCATACTTTGCCTTTATACCTGAGCTGAAACCTCCTTCAGCATGCTTTCTGTCAGCATTATCACCAAGTACAGTAATTGAACTTACTCTTTCTGCTTCAAGTGGCAAAAGATTTCTTCTGTTTTGCAATAAAACCACTGATTCACTTGCCACATCATAAGCAACTTTACTATGAGCAGGGGTAACAAATTCACCGGTTGCTCTTTTCAAAGAATCGTCCATCATTTTGATACTGAACATTACTCTTAGAATATTACCTACTTTTTCATCCAAAACAGTCATTGGTACAAGCCCCTTTTTAACGGCAGCAACAAGGGAATCACCAAAGTAAAATTGATTAAATGGCCTTCTTGATCCCATTTCCAGATCTAATCCAGCGTTTGCGCCTTTAACTGTTGAATTAAGTGCTCCCCAATCAGTCATGACTAATCCTTTAAATCCGTATTGATCTCTGAGGATAGTCCTTAACAGAAAACGGCTTTCGCAACTCCATTCACCCCTGAATTTGTTATAAGCACCCATAATTGATAATGCACCACCTTCCTGAATTGCAGATTTATAACCCGGCAGATAAATTTCATGTAATGCCCTGTCTGACATCTGAACATCAACTATTCCCCTGTCTTTCTCCTGATTGTTGGCAACATAATGCTTTACACATGCTGCAACATCCATTGACTGTATTCCTTTAACGTAAGGAACAGCCATTTCTGATACCAGAAAAGGATCTTCACTTAAGTATTCAAAATTCCTTCCGCATAAGGGAGTACGGTGTATATTGACTCCGGGACCAAGAATAATATCTTTCTTTCTTGCTCTTGATTCAGAACCAAGTGCCTTACCTTGTAAAAATGAAAGATTTCTGTTCCATGTTGCAGCAACTGCAGTTCCTGTAGGAAAATATGAAGCTGAATCAGTTGTCCATCCTGCCGGTCGAAATGAATTAACAGAAATTTCTTCCCTTACACCATGAGGTCCGTCTGACATTTGTATTTGAGGAATGCATAAACGAGGACACCCTCCATTGGTAAACATTGAATTTCCATGTGTCATTGCGACCTTTTCTTCCAGGGTCATCTTTCCAATCAATTCACTGATTTTTTTTTCTACTCCTTGATTAATTGCTTTTTCATTGGCAAATAAATCAAAGGAGAAAAGAAAAAATATCGACAATAAAAAGATTTTAATTCCCTTACAAGTCATAGCAGTTTTCATTTTATGCAATTAAATTTATAATTGCATGAAAATTAAGTTAAAAAGATGATATTTAAAATAAATTTCACTTATATGAATGTATCATTAATAACAATAATGTCACATTTCCCACAAATAACAAAGTCTCAAAAATATTAAAGATCAAATCCTTGAAATTGATATTTCTTCCCCTGAATATTTAACAATCTTATCAGCTTTTCTGTCTAAATCGAATGGCATAGCAGACTTGTTATCAATGAAATATATGTGCAATTCTCTCTCATTTGCCATACCTGTATATGATCCGGTTCTTTTACCAATTACAAGGTTTTTACCATCTTCATTATATTTTAATTCAATTTTGGTATACTCTCCTTTTTCGTAATTATAGTTAACCCCTTCATCCTCATACAAATTAAAGGATGCATCTTTACCAGTATAAACAAATATTTTAAGAGAACCGTCAGTTGGCTGTAAAGCATATTGTATTTCAGGACCAAATGTTATTATTGAACCTGCTTTTACATACAACGGAATTCTATCAAGAGGAGCTTTAGCATTAATTGAATTACCTCCTTCATAAAAAACGCCCGAGTAAAAATCGTACCACCCAGCTGAAGAAGGAAGATATACTTCTCTTTCACGCTGCAGATAACTTGTCACCGGGCATACCATGAGTGACTTCCCGAACATAAACTGATCAGAAATGTTGTTCACTTTAATATCGTCACTAAAATCAAGAACAAGCCCTCTCATAATAGCAGCATTTTCATGATACGTTGCTCCAGCAAGCGAATATATGTATGGCATCATCCTGTATCTCAACTGATCGTAGAATATCATTGATTTATACTCTGTTGAATTTTCAGGAGCAAGGTTGAATATTTCCCTGTAAGGAAATTGTCCGTGGATTCTGAACAATGGACAAAATACTCCATATTGATACCAACGTGTATTTATTTCTCTCCATTCTGCAAGATCTGCAGGTGAAGGTTTTTCATATCGCCTTTCAACAGCAAATCCTCCAATATCAGTTGTCCAGTATGGAATGCCAGATATTCCCATATTTATCCCGGCTGCAATCTGATCTTTGAGATCCGGCCAGCGGGTAACAATATCACCGCTCCAGGTAGCTGTTGAATATCTTTGCTGACCTGCAAAGGCAGAACGGGTAAGAATAAAAACCCTTTGATTCGGAGCAGAACCTCTTTGCCCTTCATAAACTCCGGCAGATTGTAAAAGGGAATATGAATTAAAGAATTCTTCTCCTGATCCGAAGTAATTGGGAGTCATTGTTGATTTTCTTTCTTCAGTAGAAACATTTGAATGAATATCAGGTTCAGTAGCATCTAACCACCAGGCATCAATACCCTTGCTGAAAAGTTTTTCATCCATTCCTTTCCAGAATGCTTTTCTTGCTTCCGGATTATATGTGTCATAAAAAGTGTTCAAATAGCCTGGTCCAACCCAATCAAGATGACCTAACTCAATGTTTTTCATGAATAGCCATCCGTTTTTTTCAAACAGATCATAATTCTTTGTTCCCTTGTAAAACTTAGGCCATACTGAAATCATAATATGAGAATTCAAATTATGAATATCTTTTATCATCTTTTCAGGATCAGGCCAAAACTGAGGATCAAAATCATGGTCGCCCCATTTATCTTCCGGCCAATATTGCCAGTCGAGTACAATATTGTCAAACGGAATATTCCTCTTCCTATATTCTTTAACAATGTCAACGATCTGCTCCTGTGTGCGATAGCGTTCACGGCTCTGCCATAAACCCATAGCCCACTTGGGCATTATTTGTGATTTCCCGGTTAATTCTCTGTAACCTGAAATAACTTCATCTCCGTTGTTACCTTTGATAA
>CAYUEI010000139.1:0-7888 GCA_964443445.1 uncultured Prolixibacteraceae bacterium
AATTATTATTCTTTTAAATTTCTTTCGAAAAAAGAACATTAAAAGTACAAGAATTAATTAAAATATAAAATTATCTCAAGTGAAATATAGTAAAAGAGGGCATTTATCACAAAACAAGGGGTCAAAATTTGCTTGTTTTTTTTAAAAACGTATCAATAACAATTCGTCTCACACTCTTTTTCACCATTCCCATATTCAACCTGAATAGTTGAATGTCTAATCTCAAAACTTTTTCCCAGCTCTTCCTGTATTCCTGTAATAAAATTAACATCAGTCAACCTGTTAGTTGTCAAATGAACTGTCAAGGCTGTATCTGAAGTTCCCAATGCCCAGATATGAAGATCGTGAAAATCAATTACCTCCTCATGAGCTTTTAAAAGTTTACCTACTCCTTCTATGTTAATATGCTCTGGCACAGCATCAAGGGCAAGGTTAATTGAATCAATCAATAAATGATAAGTACTGTAAAGTATTACTGCAATTATTATAAACGAAACCAAAATATCAATCCATACCAAACCGGTGATATAAATCAGAACTCCTGCAACAACAACACCAATTGAAACCAAAGCATCGGCAACAAAATGAACAAAAGCACTTTTCACATTGAGATCGTGCTTCTTATCTTTATGGAAAAGCCATGCGGTAAAGCCGTTTACTATAATTCCAACAAAGGCAACAATAATTACACTACCTGATTTAATTTCAACAGGCTTACCAATTCTATCAATAGCTTCCCATGCAATAATGGCAACAGCAACTAAAAGTAAAACTGTATTTAAAAGTGCAATCAGGATCGTCGACCTGCGAAAGCCGTATGTAAACTTACTCGTAGGTCTCCTTCGCGAAAGAATAATGGCAATCCATGAAAAAACCAAAGCCATCACATCGCTGAGGTTGTGACCTGCATCGGCAACAAGAGCCATTGAATTTGAAAGGTAACCATAAAAGGCTTCGACAATAACAAAGATGATATTTATGAAAATCCCGATTTTGAAAGCGTTACTAAGCTTTTGGGAAGATAAGTGTTCATTTTGATGATCGTGCATTGAATTACGTTTTAAACATCAAAAATAACATGATTTAATATAAATAGTTCAAGCTACAATGTTTGGTAGTGATAATTTTTTCAGAATTCAAAAATAGAGCCTTTTTATATTCACCAAATAGGTAACACATTCGTACCACATTCGTACCACATACCTATCAAACACCATAAGAAACGATCACATGTGGTATTTAATAGGAATTTGGTAGGGAAGGGAAGCTTGGAAGGGTTTGGGGTTTTATATTCCTTTGTATTGATCTGATCTATCTCTTCCAATAAAATGGCTATTTTCCTTCTCAGGTTTTCTTTATTACGATTATTTATTCAAATATAAGTGTAATGACCTTTTGATACAACAACTTAAAGTACGAATCAGGCCTACATAAAACGTTTACTAAGCCACTTTCTGACAGGGATGTCGTAAAATTTAATGCAAGCCCATGCACCAACAATTGCAGCAACAAGCACTGAAATTGAAACCAAAATAAGTACAGTTACGGAATATGCAGAATGACTATCCAGAAATTCTTTATTATTTGCAATCCAGGCCATATATAAGTAAATCAGTGGGTAATGAATAATATAGATTGGATATGAAATATCTCCCAGAAATTTACTGAGTTTAGATGAAAATTTACCTTTTAAATTTCCACTGGCTCCAATAAAAACTATTAGCGGGAAGATAAAAATAATTGTCATTGAATCATAAATACCGTTCATCCATAAATGTGATCCTCCTATTCTTGGAATTGAAAGCATGACGATTAAAAGTAAACTACTCCAAAGAAAGGCATTATTTATTTTTCCGGGTTTACAAATACGTGATAATAACAATCCGGCGAAGAACGGGTAAAGCAAACGTGTAATTCCTATACGGAATTGCTGAGGTTCAAGAGACCAGCCTCCGATAACATCCCCATTAGGACTTGTAACAGCAAGATGAATAAGAGCACAACCCGCAATTAAAACAAGGATTGAAAGAAGTGTTTTTGAAAATTTACGAATAAAAAGGGCGTACATTATATTTGCTAAATACTCAAAGAAAAGTGACCAGGCCGGACCATTTAGCGGGTGCATTTCAGACCAGCCTCTGATGTCTAATGAAGAAGGAACAGGAATAAGTGTAAACCCAATAATCATTACTAGTAAGAACTTCCATACGGGGGTTGATTCTATAGCAGGGAAAAAAGAACTAGCCTGAAAATAAAAAGTAAGAGCGCCAACCAGCATTCCAATAATTATCATTGGATGAAGACGGATAAGGCGGCGTTTAAAGAAACCTCCCAATGTCATTTTACCCCAGCGATCGTCATAAGCATAGCCAATTACAAAACCTGACAGAACAAAGAAAAAATCAACTGCCAGATAACCGTGATTTATAATTTGTTTTGAGTGGTCGCCATTGGTAAAAGTTTCGAGAATGTGAAACATAACAACCATGACCGCTGCAACACCACGTAAACCATCAAGTATCTCATAATGATTCTTTGAATCGGAAAATCCTGTAGGAATAGTACTATTCGAGTTCATCATAAATAATTTTAAAAAAAAACTTTACTTATATTCTTTTACAATAAAGGCAGTTTTACATCTGATATCAGAAGAAGAAGATCCTATTAAAGCTTCAAAATCACCTGATTCAGTAATCCAATCGTGTTTTTCGGGATCAAAAAAGCTAAGAGAAGATTTATTGATAGTGAAAGAAACAGTTTCTGTTTCTCCGGGTTGAAGTGTAATCTTTTCAAAACCTTTAAGCTCTTTAGCTGGGCGGGGAAGTGATGATTTCAAATCGCTGATATATAGCTGAACAACTTCTGAGCCTTCACGTTTACCGGTATTTTTAACATTAACAGTTACAATTAAACTGTCGGTAAGTGATATTGATTTTTTGTTTACATTCAGCTTATCGTATTCAAAAGAAGTATAGCTTAGGCCGTGTCCAAAACTAAATAACGGTTTTATATTCTTGTGTTCAAACCATCTATAGCCAACATAAATGCCCTCATTATAATTAACTTGCAAATCTTTTCCTGGAAATTCGCCAAGGGAATGAGCTGAATTATCTTCAAGATTAACCGGGAAAGTAAAAGGCAATTTTCCTGAAGGATTAACCTCTCCAATCAAAACAGAAGTTAAAGCAGTTCCGGATTCCGAGCCTAAGAACCATCCCTGAATAATAGCCGGGACTTCATTTATCCATGGCATTGAAACAGCGTTACCTGATATATTGACAACAATAAGGTTTCTATTAACCTTACTCAAAGCACTAATTACAAGATCCTGATTATAGGGTAGAGAAAGAGATTTTCTGTCTGAACCTTCACTATCCTGATATCTGTTTTTATTCAAGCCTCCGTAAAAGATAACGTAATCGGCCTCTTGAGCAATTTTGCAAGCTTCTTCAATCAAAACTTCAGGAGATCTGGTTTCAGAAATATTCTGATTAGCTTTTACACCGTCAAATTCTCTGTCGGCTTCACCAACATATCCTCTGGCGTAAACAACTTCAACTTGTTTCCCAATCCTTTTATTAATGCCATCAAGAGGAGATATTTCATATTTAGCTTTTAATGAAGAGCTTCCACCTCCAACAGTCATCATTTTAACAGCATTTTCACCAATTACTGCAATTTTTTTAGTTTTGCTCAAATCAATAGGCAGAATGTTGTTATTATTTTTCAAAAGGACAATCCCTTCCTGAGCAATTTTAAGACCCGCGATAGAATGTTCCTTGCTAACCAATGAACCAAAAGGTTTGTTTTTATTCATTGAAGTAAGGAAAATAAGTTTCAATACATTTCGTACTTTATCGTCAAGTTCTATAGTGCCTACTTCACCTTTATAAATAAGATCGAGATATGGTTTTGCAAGATAATAGTTGTTGTAATAATTCACAGAATCGATCAGAGGGCCTGGAATCCAGGTTCCGAATTCTATATCCAGACCATTAAAAATTGACTCACGGGTATTATGTACTCCACCCCAGTCAGAAATAACAGTACCTTTATAACCCCATTCTTTTCGAAGTATGTCAATAAGCAGATATGGATTATGGGAACAATGAATCCCTTTGTATTTGTTATATGAACCCATAATAGCCCGAGTATTGCCTTTCTGTACTGCAGCCTTAAAAGCAGGGAGATAAATTTCATACAAAGCGCGGTCATCAACAATTACATTAACTCCAAAACGATCAGTTTCCTGGTTATTAAGGGCAAAGTGCTTGACACAAGCAGCAACGCCATTTTCCTGAACGCCCTGAATATAAGGGACAACCATTTCAGAAGCGAGGAATGGATCTTCACCCATATATTCAAAATTACGTCCGTTTAAAGGAGAACGGTAAATATTAGCACCAGGGCCGAGAATAACATCTTTCTTTCTGTATCTTGCTTCTTCACCAAGAGATTTTCCAAATAAATAAGAAATATCTTTATTCCAGGTAGCAGCAAGACAAGTAAGAGCCGGAAAAGCAAAACATGAATCATTAGTCCAGCCAGCCTGATTCCATTCATCCCATAAAACTTCGGGACGAATACCATGGGGTCCGTCTGTTGTCCAAAGTTCAGGAATTCCAAGTCGGGGAACACCTGCAGAGCTGAATTTTGATTGTGCATGAATCATAGCCACCTTTTCCTCCACTGTCATACGCGACAGTGCGTCTTCGATTCTTTCATTTAAAGGCTTCGCATCGTCAAGATAAACGGCTTGACTGGCCTGTCCATTTGAATATAATGAAGAAATAGCCAGAAAAATAACTATAGTTAAGATCGCTCTAAGCATAATGAATTAATATTAAATTAGTTAAATATATTTAAACTTTAATGCACCTAAATTTTTCGTAAAAAGTAATAAAAAAACACTTAATAAAAAAAAATGAGTAGCGTCTAATAATCAACAACAAATTAATCAATCAGGTACATATTCAAATTGTCTTTTATTAAAAATTAATTGTCTTATATTTGTAAAATTGATTAAATCAAAGGGGCATATTGAACAAAAATGTAAAATATTGTCAATATAATGAAGACGATGAAAAGTCATTCACATACGACCATGTACATATATTATGGAATGAACAAATAAGCATGCACCAAAGTTCGACATGGGAATTATCTTATATAATAATCGGAAGTGGAACAAGAATAGTAGGCGACAGAGTGGAGACTTTTTCAAGAGGAGAGGTGGTTTTATTGCCTCCTAATATTCCTCACGGGTGGTATTTTGATGAGTATGACCGTGATGAAGAAGGAAAAATTGAAAATATAACGATAGTTTTTTCTCCGGATTTTCTGGATAAATGTTCAGACTTATTTCCCGAGACCACATCAATTATTTCTCAAATAAATAAATATAACAAAGCTGTTACTTTTCAGGGAGAGTCATTGCTTTCAATAAAGAGAATAATGACCAGAATGATAAAGCAAAGCAATATTGAAAGGTTATCATCATTGCTGAAAATATTTTACGTAATTACCTCAATGGCAGAGACAAAAGTTGTAGGAGAATTCGTGAAGCAAAATAAAAGTTCATTGAAAATGCAGGAGATATCCAGATATATAGTTCATAATTATCAGAATAAAATAACCTTAGATACTGTAGCCAATTATTTTGGGATGAACAAATCTTCATTTTGTTCTTTTTACAAAAGAGAAAAAGGTAAGTCATTTTTCACATCTTTAAACGAATATAGAATTGAATGTTCATGTTTGATGTTACGAGAAACAACAATGTCGATAGCAAATATCAGTCAGGCAGTTGGTTTTGAAGACATTCCATATTACAACAGAACATTCAAAAAAAAAATCGGGTTATCGCCAAAAGACTATAGATTAAATGGAAAAATGAAGATGTAAAAAGTCAAATTTAATTAAGCTTTATTTTAAAAAAAGAGAATACATAATAGTATTGCAGTTTTACTGATAAATATACTTTGAAATAATTTTAAAATAAAAATTGAATGGTATGAAACACATAGCAATTTTAATAACCATATTGCTGACTTTATTATCATTATCAGGCCAAAGCAATAATAAGAACAGAGTAATAATTTTAACAGATATAGAAGCTGATCCTGATGACACGCAATCGATAGTTCGCTTGCTATTGTATTCAAATGAAATTGATATAAGAGGAATTGTTGCCACAACTTCATGTTGGCACAAGACAATGGTAAATCCGGAATCGGTGGTAAAGCAGATTTAAGAATCTGCAAAGGTTCAGACCAATCTTTTAAAACACAGTCAAGATTATCCGGAAGCAGGAAACTATTAAAAGCTAAAAACAATATAAAAATGAAAAAATGGCTTACCAAAAACAATTGTGAAATATATCGGGTAATATCGGATAGGAGTAACGTATATCTTATAGTAATTGGTGGTGAATCTATTCTTGTAGATACTGGAAGTAAATCAGCTTTTACCAGATTACAGAAGAATTTAAGTTGTTTGGGTTTATCACTTGAAAATATTACTTATCTGATATTAACACATACACATTATGATCATTGCCAATCAGCAAAAAGAATCAAGGAGATAAGTGGTTGCCGGATAATAACATCAAGGGAATCAAAAGAATCGGTTAATGGCGGGTATTATCAATTACCCAATGGAACACTTTTCTTTACCAGGATTATTTCACGATTGGGACAAAAAGTCGGCATTAAGAAATATGGTTATGAGCCTTTTGAACCTGATATTTTAATTGATAATGAATACCAACTGATTAATAATTTTAACAATATCAGAATAACTGAAACGGCAGGACATTCTGACGATTCAATAAGCATAATCATTGACGAAGAAATAGCAATTGTGGGAGACACAATTTTTGGTGTATTTCCAAATTCAGTATTTCCACCTTATGCTGATGATGTTAGTAAAATGATTGAGAAATGGGGTAAGTTATTAGATACTAACTGTAAGATATTCTTGCCGGGGCATGGAAGTGAGGTGAAAAGAAAACTACTCAAAAGAGAATATGAAAAATATTCATTAAAGATCAATAAAAGTAGATAAAATAAAAATCTCACAACTTAACTATCGGAAATTACATCCAAATTAGCCAAGGAAATGTAAAATAAACGTTTCATTAGTCTTTCAATGTTTAAAAAAGTTGAATCTTACAAAGAGATTTAATAACATTGTTAGACTAGCGTAATTAAAGTAATTAAATTAAAAAAAATGGAACTTATCAATAGCAGATTAAAACTTAGACCATTCAGAGAAAGTGATTCTTTGAAACTTTCAGAGTTTTGCAATAATAAAAAGGTTTGGGACAATCTTAGAGATTACATTCCACATCCATATTCAGAAAGCAATGCATTGGAATACATCAGGTTTTGTCAAAGTGAGGATCCTCAATTAACTTTTGCAATAGAATACGAAGGAAAGTTTGCCGGAAGTATTGGTTTAGTTAAACAGTCAGATGTATATAAGCTAACAGCCGAGATTGGCTATTGGATTGGGGAGCCATACTGGGGAAAGGGTATAACAACACAAGCTGCAAAAATGATTACCGATTATGGATTCAATAAACTAGGGTTGGTAAGAATATTTTCCGGTGTATTTGATTTTAACAAAGCTTCGCAAAGGGTGCTTGAAAAGGCGGGGTTCAAATTAGAGTGTGTCTTTGAGAAGTCAATTTACAAGAATGGCAAAATATGCGATGAATATCGGTATGCGATGATAAATAATCAGTATCGTCAGTGATATATTGCAATATAAACTACCTAATTTTCGCGGCGGCGGAATTAAGTGTAATTCGATAGTATTATACTTTATTTACCTATACAGAAGTTTTTGAAGATATTACCCAAAACCTCGTCGTTACTGATGTTTC
>CAYUEI010000140.1:0-7870 GCA_964443445.1 uncultured Prolixibacteraceae bacterium
GCAAAACAATAATTGGAAAAGCTCTTCCCAACATTCCATGGGAAGACAGGCCGGCTGGGTGTTCGGATGTGATGTGGAGATACAGTGGCAATCCTGTCATTGACTGGAATCCGATACCAAAAGCAGCCCGCGTATATAACAGTGCAGTAGTTCCATTCAAAGGTGAATTTGCAGGAGTATTTCGTGCTGATCAGAAAAATGGCAGGGCTACATTATTTTCAGGAAAAAGCAAAGACGGTTTAAAAATAAACCTTGATCCCGATCCAATAGCATGGGTTGACGAAAATGGTAATCCAAATCCAACAAGTTATGCCTATGATCCGAGGGTTGTAGAAATTGAAGGGAAGTTTTACGTAAGCTGGTGTGATGACCTGCATGGAGCATCCATAGGACTTGGATGGACAGAAGATTTCAGGACATTTGTTCGTCTTCCAAATCCGCTTATGCCATTCAACAGAAACGGCGTTTTATTCCCGAGAAAAATTAACGGTAAATATTTATTACTGAGTCGTCCAAGCGATAGCGGACATACCCCTTTTGGAGATATATTCATGAGTGAAAGCCCTGATTTAATTTATTGGGGAAGGCATAAACACGTGATGAGTAAAGGTGGAAAAGGCTGGTGGCAGGGAACTAAAATAGGAGCAGGTCCTGTTCCTATTGAAACAACTGAAGGATGGCTTTTATTTTATCATGGAGTATCAGGTACATGCAATGGTTTTGTATACAGCTTTGGAGCAGTAATACTTGACATTGATGATCCGAGCAAAGTATTGTTCAGAACAAGTGATTATTTACTGACTCCTGAAAAGCTATATGAGACATCAGGATTTGTACCAAATGTTGCGTTCCCCTGTGCAAATTTATATGATGCAGCAACAGGAAGAATAGCAATATATTACGGAGCAGCTGATACTTATACAGCTGTTGCCTTCTGCCAGGTAGATGAACTACTTGCTTATATTAAAGCAAATTCAGAAGTGTTTTAATATCAGGCTTTAGATATAAAATCTCCAGTTAAAATTTGCAACACACAAGGTGTTGAATGTTTAATAATTGGAGATTTTTGTTTATATTTTCTAACAGATAAATATCTAATAATAACCCGATAAAGAAAGATAATTATGCAATACGGACATTTTGATGATTTAAACAAGGAATATGTTATTGACAGGCCCGATACTCCGAGGTCATGGAGTAACTATCTGGGTTCAACAGAATATGGTGCAATAATAACAAACAATGCCGGAGGATACAGCTTTTACAAGTCGGCCGCGCAGGGTCGTTTTATGAGGCTTCGCTTCAATTCAACGCCAATGGATCAACCGGGAAGATATTTTTACATACACGATAAAGATAAAAAAGACTATTGGTCAGCTTCTTGGCAACCTGTAGGAAAACCGCTTGAACAATACAAATCGGTATGTCGTCATGGTACAGCATATACAATCATAGAATCTGAATATGACAATATCAAAACGGAATCTACATATTTTGTACCGCTGGGCAAAGCAGTAGAAGCCTGGATGTTGAAAGTAACAAACAATGACAAGGTAAAACGGAATCTACGCATATATACCTTTGTTGAATATGCAAATAACTGGTATCAGCAGCAGGATTTCGGAAATCTTCAGTATACCCAGTATATTTTGAAAATGGATGTCGTTGATGGGATTATAGATCATGGTATAAATGTAAATCTTGCTGATGATTCAGGTGATTTTCAACATCATGACGGTAACAGGCATACTTTCCTTGCACTTGTAGGAGCAAAGGCATCAGGATTTGATACAGATCTTAATCAGTTTTTAGGAAACTACAGGGCTTATCACAATCCTCTGGTAGTAGAAAAAGGAGAATGTACGAATTCACTTGCTTATGGAGATAATGGCTGTGGTGTTTTCCAGATAGAAATTGACTTAAACCCCGGTGAATCAAAAGAGTTAGCTGCATTGATGGGAATAGGTAAAGCAGCCGTTCAGGGAAAAAAAGCTGTGTCAGAGTTTAATTCAGTAGAAAAGCTTAAATCAGAATTTGAAGCAGTAAAAGCAAGCTGGCATAAAAGGCTTGAAGGAATGTGGATTGAAACGCCTGATGCTGAATTCAACAGCATGACGAACATGTGGAGCCCGTTCAATTGTCTGATGACCTTTGCCTGGTCGAGAGCAGCAAGTCTGGTTTACAGCGGTGAGCGTGACGGATTAGGGTATCGTGATACGGTGCAGGACATGCTTGGAGTTTTCCATACAATACCGGAAGAAGCCGGTGAAAGGCTTGAGTTAATGATAACAGGGCAGGCTTCGACAGGAGGAGCAATGCCTGTAGTAAAACCATTTGCACATAATCCCGGAAAAGAAAAATGTCCAGATGAAAAAGAATACAGGTCGGATGATTGCATGTGGCTTTTCAACAGTATACCGGCTTACGTAAAGGAAACAGGAAATATAGAATTTTATAAAAAGGTACTTCCATTTGCTGATCAGGGAGAAGCAACTGTTTTAGGGCACATGAAAAGAGCCATTGAATTCAGCATCAAGAGGAGTGGTAATCATGGATTGCCTTGTGGTTTGCTGGCTGACTGGAATGACTGTCTGGAACTTGGTCATGATGGTGAAACAGTATTTGTTGCAATGCAGTTAAGATTTGCCCTTAAAATATATATTGAAATCAATGAAAAGTTCGGTTCTAAAGAGGAAATAGAATGGGCTGAAAAGCATTTAAAAGCACTTGATGAAAATATAGACAAACACACCTGGGATGGTGATTGGTATATGAGAGCTTACAGAGCTGATGGATTAAAATACGGTTCGAAGGACAATGAAGAAGGGAGCTGCTGGCTTAATCCACAATCGTGGGCGGTACTCAGCGAACATGCTTCACCAGAAAAAGCAGAAAAAGCTATGAAGGCTGTTAAGGAAAAACTTTCATCTGATTGTGGCATAGTAATTTGTGCTCCGCCTTATGTAAAAATAAGTCACAAGATTGTAAAGGCTCCGTTGTTTAATCCGGGGATGAAAGAAAATGCTTCAATTTTTTCACATACACAAGGATGGGCGATAATAGCAGAAACGATGCTTGGGCATGGCGAGCAGGCATTCAAATATTACAGGGCTTTTATGCCGGCTGCTTATAATACAAAAGCAGAAGTCAGGCAGATAGAGCCTTATGTAAACTGTCAGTTTACCCACAGTGTTTACAGTCCAAGGTTTGGAGCAGCGAGGCTTCCCTGGTTAACAGGTGCAGCAACATGGAGTTATTACACTGCAACACAATACATAATGGGAGTTCAGCCAGACTATGAAGGGTTGAAGATAGACCCTTGTGTACCATCGTCATGGGGATCGTTCAGGATGACACGTCGTTTCAGGGGTAAATCATTTAGTTTTGAAGTTAGCAATCCTAATGGAGTTGAGAAAGGAGTCAGCAAACTGATACTTAACGGTGAAGAACTTCCGGATAATTTAATTCCGATCAGCCTGATGAAAGAAAATAATCAAGTTAAAGTTATCATGGGATAAAATATTAAACAAAAAGATAGACCCGGTTCAGAAAAATGAGCCGGGTTTTTTTATTTCCCTTTATTAAAGATAAACTCACCTTAGAATTACGCCATTTCATCTATAAATAATTTATCAGGATAAAATTTGATGCTTGCTTTGCTTCAAATTAAATACCATGAAAAAACCTTTAAAAATAACCATTACAGTACTTTCAGCATTAGCTTCAGTAGTAATAATAGCAACAGTATCGTTTTTTATCTGGCTCAATAGTATTAGTCAGGGTAAAACCAATCCAATAACAGATACTGAAAAAAAAGTAATAGAAGGGAGTATTGCAGAAGTAAGCAGGATAGAAATCGGAGGAATAAAACAATTAGTAGTGATAAGAAGCAACAACATCAACAATCCGATATTGCTTATGTTACATGGCGGTCCGGGTAGTCCTCAGATGCCGGTCAACATCCTTTACAATGGAGAACTTGAGAAATATTATACTGTAGTCAACTGGGATCAGCGGGGTTCAGGAGGTTCATTTTCAGAGGATATCCCTGAGGAAAGCATAAGCATTGACAGGATGATAGAAGATACAAAAGAACTTACAGTATATCTTTCAAAAAGATTCAATCAGAAAAAGATCTTTTTACTTGGTCATTCCTGGGGGTCATATTTAGGAATGAGGACAATAGACAGATATTCTGAGTTATATTCAGCCTATATCGGGATAGGTCAGGTAAGCGATCAGGCCAGAAGTGAACAATTAAGTTATCAGTTCGTCCTTGATAAAGCAAAATCAGAAAATAATAGTAAAGCTATCAAACAATTAGAAAGTATAGGATATCCTGAAAATGGATTATATCAGGACATGATGAATTCAATGATGATTGAAAGGAATTGGGTTATGTATTTCGGAGGGGCGGGCTATCAAATGGATAAAATGGATATGTTTAAGATGGTCATCAAGCCAATTATTCTGGCAAAAGAATACACATTCCGTGATAAAATCAACTATGTCAGAGGACTGAAGTTAACTCAGATGTTATTATGGGAAGATTTAATAAATCAAAAGCTGACTGAATTAGTAAAAGAAGTAGATGTTCCGGTTTATATATTACAGGGCAAGCATGATTATCAAACATGTTTTGAAACTGCTCAGGAGTATTTTGATTCCTTACAGGCACCATATAAAAAGTTAATTGTTTTTGAAAACTCTGCACACATGTTGCCTTATAATCAAGAGATTGACAAATTTCACAGATCGATGGTTGAAATCAGAAATGAAACTTTGATGGAATTACTTAGTAAGAACTAAAAATAGAAGTAATCAGTTAAGCAAATAATTTCAGGGTTCATCAATCTTCAACAAAAGGAATACTAATGAAGAAAGTTGAGCCCTTTTCAATTTCGGAGGTAAACCAAATTTCGCCTTTAAAGTTTTCTACGATGTTTTTGGTTATTGCCAGCCCTAACCCTGCCCCACTGGTTTTTGTTGTAAAATTGGGCATAAAAATGCTATCTCTGAGGTTTTCCGGGATGCCCTTTCCGTTATCAGTAACTTTGACAATAGCAAAAGTTGTACTTCTTTCAATTTCTATCTTTATTACACCCTTTTTTTGTTCAGGAATTGATTGGAGGGCATTGCGGATAAGATTTATCATTGCCCGGGAAAACTGTTCTTTATCGGCATACACAACAACAGACTCACATCCATTAAAATTAGTAACAAACTCAGATTCTCCGGTATAATCGTATAAATCTATAATTTCTCTTAGTTTATTCACAAGATTGAATTTTTCATTATGCGCTTTAGGCATTTTAGCAAAATTTGAAAACTCAGTAGCTATGGTAGAAAGATTATCAATCTGTTCGACAAGAGTATCCGTTACTTTTTTTACAATTACATCATAGTCTTCCATTGTTTTAGGGTTTGAACGCTGTAAAAACTGAATATTCAGTTTCATTGGGGTAAGTGGATTTTTAATCTCGTGAGCGATTTGCTTAGCCATTTCCCGCCAAGCTGATTCTCTTTCGGAGCGGGCTAACAGTTCGGCACTTGCTGCCAATTCTTCAACCTTATGGTTATACTCAGAAACCAGAATTCCAATTTCATCATTTTCCTTATAATGAATAGGCTTAGGATTTTTACCCAGCTGAACACCTCTAAGGTTTTCCCTTATTAACTTAAGAGGATCGGTAATTTTCGATGAAATAAACCAAGCAATAATAATACTTGCAAGGAGAAGGAAAACATAGATATTAATAAAAGCCAGGATAAAAGTGGTTATTTCTTGCCTGAACTCTTTTTCTCTTGTAAAATATGGAAGATTAAGATATCCTGTTATATTCCCTTCAGAATCTAATAATGGCAAATATGCGGACATAAAATCCATTGCAGCAATATGTTCATCATTAAGAAAAATAGGATAATTAAAGACTATCATGTTTTTATATGCGTCTTTATTCATAACAGGTAAAACAAGGCCTTTTTCAAATATTTCGGGACGAGAAGTGGCCATTAGATATCCAAAGGGATCGTAAATATTAATGTCAGTTTTAAAAACGTCGGAAATTCTAATAAGCTCAAAATCCATAATTTCCAGAGATCGTTGTTCTGAATTTCTTGTTTTATTTACTGATGATTCCAATTCTATTGAAACAGAATTTATTCTATCAATAAGGTCTTTCCGATGATTGGAGCGATATTGGGAAATAATATAAAAGATTGTTCCACCCCCAATAATAAGTAAGGAAGTAAGTACTATACCAATTATTGAAAGTTGTATTCTATCTCTAAGGGATTTATCTTTATTAAGCCACTGACTTCTTTTCATTGATAAAGCATTGGCAATCATTGCTATAATAAAGAGAAAAACAAAGATATACGGGAATGAAATCATGTAGTCGAATATGGTTTCCTCTTCCCTGCTAACTACGACATAGTTATTATCTGATTTGTGATAAATTACATGTTCGTATCCTCCAAAAGATAACACAGAGAGAGGATCTTCGGAAAAGCTATATGCAGAGTTTGACAGAGCATAAAGAAAATTTCCTCCACGGTCGACAAGTTCTCCGTTATAATATTTTGCAAAAGAAAAATGATTTCTAAATTTCTTTACCGGGGAATTATGAGGCAATAATAGTTCCGGGAATCCTGTACCTTCAGATAATAACTTTGAGTTTAATTCAATAAAAATATTTACAGGGTCTTTTAAAGAATCGGGGAATAATTCGTACTTACCTAAATAAGAAATACGTCCGGTAGAGTTCTCCATGAAAAAGAAGTTAGTTCCCTGTATTTCAGAGCCATTCTTTTCCAGCATGTTATTGAAAAAAGGAATACACTGGTAAGTAGTATTCTCGGGTGTAATAAGTAGACTATCATTTTTTTCACACAAGGTAACCTGAATTTCATAATCTCTAAAATATCCTCCAAAGAAGTTCTTTATCAGATAGTTTTCAATATTATCAATAGGTCTTGCAGCTATTTTAACCAGGTTAGTATCAGAGCATATTTCAACATCAACATCTCTAAGGAAAAGTTCAGCATTTGGGTCATGTTCTGAAGACATGTTTATTGCCATTGTTTCTTGAATCCTGTTTTCATGATTTTTAACAAAATCGATTACATTAAACAGAGTGAATAATGTAAAGAGGATAACAAGTAGTACAGTTACGGAAAGTTTGTGTGATAATATTTTAACCTTGTTTGCATAGTAAAGAATTAGATTAACAAGAACAAAAACTACACTTAATCTAAACTGCCCGGAATTATTAAACAATAAAGCAAAATGAAGCAAGACAAAAATTAAAATGACAAAAATAAAGAACTCTGCAGCCGTAGAGTATTTTCTAAATATTTGAATAATTTTTGATGATAATAAAATAAATGAATAATAAAGGATTCCGAGAGAAAGATATCCAAGAACTGTATAGAAATTTAGGTCTTCAATCCTGTAAACTGCAAAAGAAATTCCTGAATTCATAATAAGAACCTGAATCAGAAATCTAATAAACATCAAAAATAATCCAGTCAGAAGAAGGAAGAAAAACAAATAAAATCTTCTCTTTTGTTTATTTTTCTTTTTATGATCAGAAATATCAAAAGATCTGTAAAAATTTATACTCCAATACAGAAAAAAAGAAACAAAAATTAAAAATTCTCCTAAAGATGTCCATAAAAATGTATAAGCAAAATACTGTGGAGAAAATAATTTAAGTGAATACAAAGATGTAGGAATTTGGAACTTATTCATAATCAAATAAATTGCTGACAAGAAAACCAGCAATACCAATGATTTTAAAGAACTGTTCCTATGAATCAGATGAGAGTTAACCCTAAAAAAGAGTATAAACAAGAATACAAAAGACAG
>CAYUEI010000141.1:0-7834 GCA_964443445.1 uncultured Prolixibacteraceae bacterium
CGACGAGCTGAAACGCTCAATAAACCACTTACTGCCAAATGTAATATTTTCAATGTTGGGTGCCGTTTTTTCTTAATATATCATTGGTAAATAACGTTTTGTCTTTTTACAATAGTCCAAATATTCTGCACCATATTGGTTTTCTAAATATTCCTCTTCGCATCGAACTTGAAATTCCATCATTATAAAAAAAGCCAATGTCCAATAAGAATACAAATATGTCGGGTTTATAATCCAAACACCAGCACATAAAAAATATAGTCCAGTGTATGTTGGATTCCGGATATACTTGTAAATTCCAGATGTAATCAACCCCGGCTTAGCATTTTCATCAATACCTACGCGCCATGATCTACCAATTGTAACTTGTGCAAGCCGGCAAATTAAAAGACCAAAAATACCAATAATAAAACCGATAATTTTTGCTTGTTGATTATTTAATGAATCAAAATACGCTGTTAAACCAAGCTTGTTTTTGAAGAAAACATGAGTTATAATGATTAAAATAATTGAGATTGTCATTACCCTCTCAAGAATCCCAAAATACTTTTGAATTGGTCTTGTTGCATGAAAAATAACATTTGCATCAACACCTTCAGATTTTAATAATTCCTTTCTCTTAATGTACCAAAGGATCAAGTAACCAAGAAATAAAATTGCTGTTAAAATACCGTTTTGAATTTGCATAAATACCTCCGCTTTAAAATTATGGTACAAATTTAAAATCAAAAAAGTGCAATGCTATTGCAAACATTGTCCGATGGAACAATTTGGGCATAATCCTTTTAAGGTTACTTCGATTTTGCTTAATATATATTGTTTAGCATTCGGCTTAATCTCGACTGTATATATAAAATCATTGCTACAGGTAATTTGCTTACATGCTTCACAAAAAAAATGAGGATGATTGTCTATATGAAAATCTGATTTACAATCATTAGAACAAAGAGCATAAACAGAACCACTTGTAACTGTATCAACGGAATGAACTAATCCCTTTTTTATAAATGTTTGTAAAGTCCTATATATTGTAATTCTGTCAGAAGGGTATAACAAATCCTCAATATCTGATAATGATAAATTACGCTGTTGCAAAATTAATTGTTCTAAAACCAACATTCTCGTAGGTGTCGGTTTAATATTAACATCTTCTAATAGTTTAATAATCTTTATATTCATGTTTTTAAGCAAATGTTTGAAGATTTCTAAAAATGGCCACTAAAGGACGGAACTATATGCAGTTGGGGGTTGCTTTAGCTCCGCTGATCTTCGATTCCTGTCGAACCCCGATGCCGATGTTGCGGGCTGCGAACTTTGTTGTCAGCTCCGAAACCCCAATTGTCATATAGTTTTTGTTAACGCCTGGCTTTTTAGTCGATAATTCCATATCTAATCGCCTCTTGTCTATCTCGTTTTACAAAGTCAGGCTCAATATAAAATGCATTAGTCTTGACCAATACATTTCGTCTATACTTGACTGGATTACCTATATATTTGTTGATATTATTCAAGTCAATCAATATTTTATTAGTCTGATTTTTACTCGCTAAACAGTCAATTACCAATTTGTCATTTTCAACTGAAATGTCTTCTAAATAAGGAGTTGAGTAAGATTCAAAAATGAGTCTTCTCTTACCTAAAATCCAATCTCTCTCATAGTCGATTTTAAACAAGAAAGATGTCGTCGCACCTCCATTTATAACAGATAATCGGATTGTATTACCTCTCCATTTTACCATTTTAATAACCTCTGGCTTGATGCAGGAAGTAAAAACAACAATTAACGTTAAAAATATAAGGTATTTAATTTTTATCATTTTCGTCTATTTGTTGATCATATCAAACGGGTACTGCACTCAATAAGCTTGGCGCTAACTATTTTATATATATTTCTCAAACCCTTTTCTGGTTAATTTAGTCTTCCTTATGTCGGTGCTATATAAACCTCCGATCACCCTAATAACATATAATATTCCTAAAAGTAAATAATTATTTTCCTTTTTGATAAGTTACTATTGATTATTTTATAAATCATCAAAGAGGAATCAAATCTTTTCAAAACTCCGCTCTGATGCTTATGTATTTATCTTCTTACTCTTACTTCCTCTTCTTTAGTCATGTAGAATTAATTTATTGCTTGAAACAAAAAATAGCTGTATGGTGGCAATAAATTGGAAAAGTAAGTTTCCTCGAAATTTAAAATTACTGTTTACCAATTTTAAGGTAGGACTTTATGAAACATTACCCAAACAGATATACACCACAATAATATGGGATATAACAATCCATATCCTAACACTTCTCTGAGAAATGTCAGGTTAAACTAGAATAATCGAATTTCTTAAATCTCTATGATGTTGTTTTTTATCGCGAACTTTATAAGATCAACAGTGCTCTTTAGATTGAGTTTCTGCATGATATGATTCTTATGAGTCTCAACTGTTCTCACGCTTATAAACAGAGAATCAGCTATTTCTTGGTTAGAATGGCTTTCTCCCCACATTTTCAATATTTCTATTTGCCTTGAACTAAGGGCAGAAATAAGTTCGTTTTGATCCGGACTATCGGTATTAAGTTTGGAAATATAGCGGTTCAACAAAATATGGGAAATCGAATTACTGAAATAATCGTGGCCATTGCGTAAAGTATAAATTGCGCCTACAAGGTCGTTAATGTCAGACTCTTTTCCTAAAAAACCCTTAGCTCCGGCTTTTACAGTCTTTAGCACCATCTCTTCATCTGAATTTGGGGACACTATAAGAATTTTCGTTCTGGGGAAGTTGATTGTCAGTTGAATAATATGATTTATTGTTTTTACAGTTGAATCCTGAATTCCAAGCAACAAAACATTAACCTGGATCAGCCTGAGCTTTTCAGATAAGTTAGCTTTGTCTTCGCAAGATACAACAACATCAATATCACTAACATTTTTTAGAAGGCGGGAAATGCCCTCCAGAGTTAGTCTGTGTTCAAAAAATAAACCAACATTAATCATTCTTCCTTATTCAATAAAATAACTGATTTACGGTGAATACCATCCATGAATATTTTGAAAGGTCTCTTAAACCTTATGTGTTTGAAATGTTTGGTTTCATTTATAATCTCCTGACTGTAAAGATTTTCCCATCTGATAAAGTCGTGGCGTGATGAATGAAGGACAGAGAAATATCCAATATTCATTGATGTAACATTATGGAAAAAATGTGAGCCAAGAGATGAATCCAGAGGATAATCGTCGAGGCTTATTTCAACAATAACCCGGGCATTTGATATCTGTGACCAATTTACAGGAATACCAATAAACTGATCGCTTGAACCCCATCTTCCCGGACCAATAAGAACATATTTCCTATCTTCATTTATCATCATGTTATTGAGATATTCAATTTCTGCAACCATCTCGAGGGTTTGCATTTTATTGAAACTCTCGTTATCGATAAAAATAACATCACAGATATCATTCACTTCTCCATTGCCAAGGCATGATTGAGTATAGAGAAGCATGTCGGCCTTATTAAGTTTCGAAACATCGATACTTTGCAGGAACATATTGCCGGCAAGAGGCTTAATCTGCAATAGATAGAAAGAAGGAAGCCCATTCTTAGCTTTGTCAAGGTTTACTGCCCATTCAATTTCGACAGGCGAGCCAAAGGCTTCTTTTACAGTGTTTAGTAAGGTGCTTATTGTTTCAGCAAGCGGAATATGGTTATACTTTAAAATGTTTGCAAAGTTAATTATTCGCGGACCCGGGTAGTTCAAACCCGATTCCACAGTGTCGTTATTGGTATTATAAACTGAAGCACAGTGTTTGAGCACTCCATGTGTTTCAGCAACACTGATATCTAACAGTTTAAGTGAAGCAAGTTCTCCATCTTTAAGGAAATCAATATCAGCCGAATCGCAATCAAGGGCATAGAATTTTACTTGTGTGCTTATAAGCAGGTCTTTAGTAGAAAACATAGAAACCTTTGGGTATGTGGGAGAAAATCGATACGATTTCCATCCGTCAACTACATATGAACCAAGACCGACGGCAGCAACAGCAAATCCCTCTTCAGGTTTCATGTGTGAAATTGGGTAATAGTTATATGATTGAGCTACACCGCTAATGTGAGGATAGTAATAATTGTCGTGCTGACTTCCAACAAGTTCCTGAAGAACAACAGCCATACCCTCCTCTTCAACCTTGTGATTAATCGCTTTAAAATAGACTCTTGCTTTTTCAGAATAAACAGAGGCATAAACTAATTTTATTGCCATTGATATTCTATCAAGAACAACCCTCTTATTAAACTCAGAATTTGGAATAATGTATGTGTCGAAAACTCCTGCAAAAGGCTGGTTTATAGAATCTTCAGAAGTGCTGGATGACCTTACTGCAAATGGCTTATCTATTTGGGTCACAAAATCTTTAAGCTTTATTTCCAAAGAATGAGAGATTTGTGCTTCGACAAAATGACGTCTTAATTCTTCGTAGCTAATATTCGGATCAAGGATTAAAGGCAGAAGCTTATTTCTGGAAATAAAACTATGAAACTCTTCAGTACCAATGATTACAGTAATCGGAGTTATAATATTAATCTGTTTTGACAGATTCTGAAATTCTATATTATTAATCAAAGTGCTGATAAAGGCTAATCCCCTACCCTTTCCGCCTAGCGATCCGGCAGCAAAAGAGACAATATTTTTCTCGTCGAGGGTAGATGTTTCATCAAAATCGAGGATTTTACCTTTTTTCTTTTCTTCTTTATATTTTTGAAGAAGTTCGAGGAATTCTTGTCGCGCAGCCTTTATATCTGAATCTTCTTCAATATGTATAGGATTGAGGGTTTTAGCGAGTTGAATCTCACCTCTTGCCATTAGCCAAAGGGAGAATTGGTTTTCGTGGGCATGAATGTAATACGATTCATCAGGGATTTCCTTAAGTAGAGTTTCAAACTCACGAAGCGATTTAGCAACTCCAATTTTGTTGCCACCCTTATCCCGGAAAACAAAATTTCCAAAGCCAAGATACTGAATCAGGTATTTCTTGATATCTGACATCAGGGTTTCAGAGTTTTTGTTCAGGAAAGTAACATTAAGTTTTTTGGCAAGCTTTTCATTCTTATCTTCAGAAGATTGGAGAATTACCGGCAAGTCAAAAATATGAGATTTAACGTAGTTGATAAATTTCACACCTGCCTGCATGTCGAGTTTCCCGCTGCGTTCAAATTCAACATCAGATATAACGCAGAGGAGAAAATCCTTATATTTATTGAATATTGTTATAGCTTCATCGTAGTTGCGGGCAAGCAGGATTTTTGGTCTTGAACGCATCTTACAAATTTTGTCGAGCTCATTCTTTTCAACTTCCGGAAGGAGCTGTTGAACCTGTTCAAAAATGATAGTAAACAGTATCTGAAGATATTTTGAATAGTATAAAGGAGAATCTTCAATAAGCAGTATTACCCTGACGAGACCAATTTTAGTGTCATTTTCAACGTTAACCTTATCCTCAGTAGATTTTACAATTGCAAAGAAAATTGAAGAATCGCCGTTCCAAACAAATACTTTATCAACAGTTTTAATAGAAGGAACCAAATCTTCAAAATACCTTACATCGCTTTTTTTGCTTAGAAGAAGATAAACAGGAATTGACTCATTGCGTTGTTTTATTCTTTCGCTAAGGTAGATTGGGGCATCGCGGTCGAGACCAACCATTAAAATAACAAGGTCAAAATGTGTAGTTTCAAGCACTTCAAGGGCTTCTTCTGCAGATGAAACGCCGGTTATTCTAGGTAAAGAGAAAAGGCTGTACTGGTAAATCTCACCCATGAATTTTTCGAAGAATGAATCTTCGCTTTCAAGAATGAAGGCATCATAAAGAGTCGCAACAAACAAGATATGTTTAACCTTGAATTTCATCATATCGAGGTAAACATATTTATCGATAGATTGCTGGTTGAAATAAAGCTGAAGAGGTTTCTTGTTCTTAATAAGAGAGTTGCGGAATTCATCGGCCTTGTGAGCCTGATTTGACATGAAAACATTCTTATGGAAGATCTCTCTTCCCTTCATATTATTAAGGAAACCACTAATAAGTTTGCCGATATTGATAAGCAAATCGCGTTCTTCGGAGAGGAAAGGTCCTTCTGCTTCGTGAGGAAATTGTTTAAGGTAGAAAATTTCAATAACACCTTTTCTGTTGTCGATAGTAACAAAATTTTCGCGCTGCACCCATCCTGTTTCGTGGAAATCACATGAAGAATAAATCCGTCCTTCGAACTTAATTCTGGCAGCAGTATATTTAGGATATTGCCATGAACGGGGAAGGATGTTGCAAATTTCCTGAAGAGTTTCTTCGATAGATTTTGAATCCTCGATAATCAGGGAAGTTTGATTAATCGCTTTTAATTCCTTTAAACGTTCTCTGTTGTTGTATTTTAGCTTATTGAAAGTATCTTTTGTAACTGAACCGGCCAGAAGTGTTTCTAGAGCCTTGCGTGTTAATGCGCCGGATATCAAAGCAGAAAGATTATTAATCAGATTTCTTTCCTCAGTAAGGAAAGGTCCCTCCTTTTCATCAGGGAACTGTTTAAGGTAAAAAATTTCAATGCTTCCATGTTTTTTATCGGGAGTGTCAAAAGCTTGACTAAGAACCCAATTGGTTTCGATAAAATTGCGGCTAATAAAAGATTTACCTTCAAAAATTATCCTTGCTGCGGTGAACTCCGGATATTGCATAGTATCGGGCAACGCAGAGCAAACATCCTGAAGCAGTTCATCGAGAGCTTTTCCTGTCTTTAGAATTTCGGTAGTACGGTTGATTCCCTTAAGCTCTTTTTCTCTTTCGATATTATAAAGAACGAGTTTTTCGAGCTGGAATCTTGAAATACAAGCAATAAGAGTGGAGATTGAATTTTCAATCAAAAACTCTACTTCACGAAAAAGTAAAATTGAAGTTTCTTTATCTTTAAAAAATATTTCAATTGTACCTTCCTTAAAATCAGGAGTATTAAATCTTTTCACAAAAAGAAAGGGAGATTCACTGAAGGTATTACTGATTTTTTGCAATTTATCGTAGCTTATTCTTATTGAAAGGCAATCAGCATAAGAATCAATAAAGAAGTTGCAAAACTTCTGCAGAAATTCTGATAATGTGTCTTGTTTTCCAATGTTGATTATGAAAAGAGATAAATTTTTCAGTTTGTTATCAAATAAACCATCTATTGATGAATTATTTGCTTCTTCTTCCGGTGAAAGAAATTTGAATTCCATTTGAATAAAGCCAGTTTCTATTAAACGCTAAGATAGTAAACCAAAAATAAAAAATTCAAAATTGAAAATAATTACTGCTAAGATATAATGTAAGTCTTAAACAGATAAATTCGCATTTAAGAAACACAGAATTAATTAATGTCAGAAAATAAGAACTTTAGACTTTGGCCGATTTTGGTAACAGCAATGTTTGCTGCGTTCATGAATCCTTTCATGGCATCGTCGATAAACATATCATTACCTGACATACAGCGACATTTTAATTGCAGTGCCTCACTGTTAAGCTGGATTTCAAATGCTTTTCTGATAGCAACAATATTTATTTCATTATTTTTGGGAAATTTGCAACTATCGCATGATAATTCTGACCTTTTCTTAAAATGCATGAAGATTTGCTTTTCCATATTCACAGCCTTATGTATTCCGGGAATATGGTTTTCATTACAAAGAAACAAATAGCACAGACATTCAAGGCATAAAGGATAATTTCAATAAAAAAGGAATGATCAGATAAAAAAAAGTAAAAAAAAGTAAAAAAATTGCAACCCCTGATATTTAAGTTTGTCAATATAATTGG
>CAYUEI010000142.1:0-7798 GCA_964443445.1 uncultured Prolixibacteraceae bacterium
CAAGTACTTGTTCACCTCCTCTTACATAGCAGGCAGTACCCATACAAATTGAAATTGGATGTTCGCCCTGAGGTTTCATTGTAAAGAAGGAATAAAAGGTTACAACACCATAT
This sequence comes from uncultured Prolixibacteraceae bacterium, assembly GCA_964443445.1. GTDB lineage: Bacteria > Bacteroidota > Bacteroidia > Bacteroidales > Prolixibacteraceae > CAYMTR01. The sequence goes on from CAYUEI010000142.1 coordinate 114, forward strand.
ACTTTGGCAACTGAAACATTCAGTTCTTTAGCAATTAACTCCTGAATCTCGGCCGGCAAATAACCTAATTTATGCTGAACCTGATGTAAAACATTAATCAGCTCCCCTTCGCTGTTATTAAATGCGGAACAAACTTCCTTAACAGTATTTATTGCGTATTCCGATAACTTAATCTTTGGCATGACATTATTTTTAGGGTTAACCTTCTTTAACAATTTTAGTACTACGGTCGAAATATCCGGTATGTAGAAGATGATGAGCCTTTTCGCTCATAGGATATCCAAGAAATTCTTCGTAAAGCTTAACGATATACTGGTTTTCGTGCGATTTTCTAATGACTTTCATAGAATCCTCGCTATAAATAGCCATCTGGCGGGCTTTCAGTACTTCTGAATTACTATGATGATAAGGTTGACCTCCTCCACCAATGCAACCGCCCGGACAAGACATAATTTCGATAGCATGATAGTTTGACTTGCCTGATTGAATATCTTCAAGCAGTTTACGAGCATTTCCAAGACCATGTGCAATTCCAATATGAATTGGAATACCATCGAAGTCGATAACGGCTTCCCTTACTCCTTCCATACCTCTAAGCTCTTCAAAATCAATTTTTGGCAAAGGCTTTTTGGTCTGTAATTCATAAGCTGTTCTGACAGCTGCTTCAATTACTCCACCTGTTGTTCCAAAAATTACAGCTGCTCCGGTAGATTCACCTAAAGGACGATCAAACTCTTCATCTTCAAGAGACATAAAGTCGATATTTGCAAGTTTTATCAATGCAGCCAGTTCTCTGGTTGTCAAAGCATAATCAACATCAGGGTTTCCATTTACCTTAAATTCATCCCGGCTGCACTCATACTTTTTAGCAACACAAGGCATAATAGAAACGACCACCATGTCTTCCCTCTTTATATTTTGTTTTTCAGCAAAGTAAGTCTTGGCAATAGCACCGAACATCTGTTGAGGAGACTTGGCTGAAGATGGAATATCAATCATTGTTGGAAACTGATGTTCAAAGAATTTAACCCAGGCTGGGCAACATGAAGTAAGGATAGGAAGTTTTACCGAAGTATCGCCTTCCAGATGCCTTGTAAGTCTTGACAGCAATTCTGTACCTTCTTCCATGATAGTAAGGTCGGCAGCAAAATCAGTATCAAAAACAAAGTCAAATCCTAATCTTCTTAAAGCTGAGGCCATTTTACCTGTAACAAGAGTGCCGGCCGGTAATCCGAATTCTTCACCTAAGGCAGCCCTTACAGCAGGGGCAGTCTGAACAATAACGGTTTTATTTGGATCAGATAATGCCCGTATCACGGAAGCAGTATGGTTTACTTCAGTCAAAGCACCGGTTGGACAAACAGCAACGCATTGCCCGCAATAAGTACAAACAGAATGGTCGAGATTTTCTTCAAAAGCAGGAGAAACAACAGCCTGGAAGCCTCTGTTTATAGCAGAAAGAACGCCAACAGTCTGAACTTTATTACACATCATTTCGCATCTTCGGCACATTATACATTTATCCATATCACGAATGATGGCCGGTGATGTATCTTCTCTGTAAGTTGATTTTTCGCCTTCGTAATGTATTTCCCTGATACCCATATCCTGAGCCAGTTTTTGAAGTTCACACTCTCCGGCTTTGGCACATGTAAGACATTCGAATGGATGGTCAGAAATAATAAGTTCAAGGATTGTCCTTCTGGCATTTACGACCCTCATTGAATGAGTGTTGATTAACATTCCGTTATCAGCTTCAGTAACGCAGGCAGGAGCAAGATTTTTTCTTCCTTTAACTTCAACAACACAAACCCTGCAGCCTCCGGGCTTATTTTCAATTCCCATATCATCAAGCTTCATGTGGCAAAGAGTAGGAATATGAACACCTACTTTCCGCGCTGCTTCAAGGATTGTAGTCCCCTTCTCAACTTCCAGTTCCTTATTGTCTATTGTTAATTTTATCGTATCCATTTTCAATATTTTTCTGATTAGTTAATGCTGATAGCTTTGAACTTACATTTCTCAAAGCAGATACCACACTTAATACATATAGACTGGTCGATATAATGCGGCATTTTTCTTTCTCCCGTAATAGCTCCCACAGGACAATTCCTGAAGCAAAGGGTACAACCGGTACATAATTCAGCATTTATGCTATATCGAATAAGATTTTTACATTGACCTGCCGGACAGTTTTTATCTTTTACGTGTGCTTCATATTCATTGTAGAAGTTTTCCAGTGTAGATAAAACCGGATTTGGGGAAGTCTGCCCCAATCCGCATAATGAAGCATCTTTAATAACTCCCGACAACATTCTTAGTTTTTCAATATCTTTCATTGTACCCTCACCCATTGTTATTTTAGTAAGGATTTCGTGGAGGCGTTTATTTCCAATTCTGCAAGGTGTACATTTACCGCACGATTCATCAAGAGTAAATTCAAGATAAAATCTGGCTATTGACACCATACAATCATCTTCATCCATAACAATCATTCCACCCGATCCCATCATAGAACCCGCAGCAATAAGAGTATCGTAATCAATTGGTGTATCGAGGTGTTTTTCAGTAAGACAGCCACCGGAAGGTCCTCCTGTTTGAACAGCCTTGAATTTCTTGCCATTTCTGATTCCTCCTCCGATATCGAAAATGACTTCTCTGAGGGTAATACCCATTGGGACTTCAATAAGTCCAACGTTATTAACCTTTCCGGCAAGGGCAAAGACCTTTGTTCCTTTTGATTTTTCAGTACCTATTTTTCTGAACCACTCAGGTCCTTTATTAATTATAACCGGAATATTGGCAAAAGTTTCAACATTATTGACATTGGTAGGTTTTCCAAGATAACCTGAAACAGAAGGGAAAGGAGGTTTGAATGTAGGTTCACCCCTGGAGCCTTCCATTGAATGAATTAAAGCAGTTTCTTCCCCACAAACGAAAGCACCTGCACCATATCTTAGTTCAATATCAAAATTAAATCCTGTACCTAAAATATCTTCACCAAGCAAACCATATTCACGGGCCTGATTGATTGCTGTTTTCAAGCGGTTGATAGCAAGAGGATATTCAGCCCTTATATAAACCAGGCCTTTATCGGCACCAATACTGTAGCCGCAGATTGCCATAGCTTCAATAACAGAATGGGGATCACCTTCAAGGATAGACCTGTCCATAAAAGCACCCGGGTCGCCTTCATCGGCATTGCAGACCACGTATTTCTGATCGTCTTGTGATTTAGAAGTAATTTCCCATTTAAGACCTGTTGGGAAACCGCCGCCTCCCCTGCCCCTTAAGCCTGAATCCTTGACAATTGAAATAACCTCAGCAGGTGTCTTTTCCGATAAGCAAACGCCCAGAGCTGAATAGCCATCACGGGCAATATATTCTTCAATATTTTCAGGATTAATGAAACCGCAGTTTCGTAAGGCAATTCTAACCTGCTTCTTATAAAAATCGATATTGGTAGTACTGGCTACATGATATTCATTTTTAGGGTTCACATAAAGCAAGCGCCTTACAGGTCGGCCTTTAATAATGTGTTCTTCAATGATATCCTTAACATCTTCAGGACGAACTTCAGTGTAGAAAGTATTATCGGGAACTATCTTTATAACCGGCCCTTTTTCGCAAAAGCCAAAACAGCCGGTAGAAATTACCTTAATTTCTTTTTCGAGGTTCCTTTCTATTAATCCGGTCTTAAGGTTAGTAACAATTTTCTCTGAATGTGAAGCCCGGCAACCGGTACCTCCACAAACTAATATATGCATTTTGAAATCAGCCATTACAATAATTTTGAGTTATGTTATTGTTCGTTGATTGTCTTATAGTTAACAGGAATCATCCCGTCAACAATTTCACCTTTCATAATATGTTCTGTAATAATTTCCCTGGCCTTGTCTTTAGTTACAAAACCATAGACAACAGGAGCCTGTCCCGGAAGAATAACTTCAACTGTAGGTTCTGCATAGCAAAAGCCCATACAGCCCGTTTGGGTTACAATAGCATCTATTCCCTGAAATTCGAGCTCGTCGATAATAAATGTCATTATATCCCTTGCCCCTGCTGCAATACCACAAGTAGCCATTGCAACTTTAACCTGAACAATATTATCTGAATTTTCAGCTTGTTCCCTAAGCTTCATTTTTTCACTGACATCTGCCTTTATCTTACGCAGATCATCCAAGGATTTGATTTTCATTCGAATATAATTTAATTTTTAAGGTCGGATGAAGTTCGCAGGTGAATACAGATAAATGCTGATCTGCGATTCATCCTTATCAATTACCGGCTTCTATTAATTTTAAATTTTCAGTTATCAATTCCTTCAATATTTTAATAATATCGGGGTGGTTGATAGGCACACCTTCAAGTTCTGATTTAACTTCTTCGGTATCAAACTGAAAATCACTTACCGGTGTTTTATGTTCGTAAATAAAACGTATTTGCGGATTAGCTCCTATGAGTAAAGTCATAGTCCCTGCAATATCACCTAAAATTGGACGATCTATATTAGAATGGCCGAAAATGGCTGTAAGTGAAGTACCTACACCCTGAGTTGATTCAATATTCAAGCTTCCGCCTGTCTGTTCTGCATTTTGCTTAAAGAGAGAAATTCCAACGCCTACCTTTCTCGTTGTCCTTGAAGTATAAAAAGGATCAGTAACTTTGATTAAGGTTTCACTGTCCATCCCTGTACCGTTGTCGGTAATGGTAATTGTATACTTATCATTTTTGATGTCTTCGTCAATAATAATACTGATCAATGAAGCCTGTGCTGTAATTGAATTCTGAACGATGTCGAGGATATGCAGTGATAGTTCGGTCATTTATTTTGAAACATTAATTGTCCAAAAATACTTGAAAAATAACTACGTAAACAATATTAAGGAATTTGGATGAAAAAACACTTAAAATTTAATCTAAATTTTCAATGCATTATTTATTCCAGGATTACTTTTCTTCCATTTTCATTTGCAAGGGCCATTCTTATTTCTTCAAACGAAACGGATTTCATTTCAAAAGTTGTAAATGGTTTCCCTATCATACGGGGAATGTGGGCATCAGAATTTTTAATAAATGGGATATCTCCGGATTTCAATTCAGATTGATTAAAGGTATTTGTATCGCTAATAGAAGTCACTTCCAGGGCATCTGCCTTCAGGTTTGAAGGGATAAAACCAAGCTGATTGATTATTCCATTATATGGTCTGTAAATATGAGCAGGGATAAACAATCCGTTCAGGCTGTGGATCTTTTCTTCAACCTCGTAAATATCGGCATCCAAAGAACTGATAAGAAGACGTTCTTCAGCACCAAGTATCTTCTCATCAACATCAACATACACCTGATAGCCAAAGATATCGGGGTTATTCTTAACATTTTTCAATTTAATATCAAGGAAGTTTTGAAACTCAAATAATTCTTCATCCTTTTCAAATAGAGCCAGACAATGAACTTCTTCAGCAGTATTTACTTCTGCACCGCAAATAACATGAAGTCCCATTTTACGGGCATAATCTCTGATAATAAGTGATTGCCTGGTAGAATTATGGTCAGTAATTCCGATAATATCCAGACCTTCTGAAAGTGCATGCTCCACAATTATTTTTGGGCTCATTTCCAGACTTCCGCAAGGAGATAAAACGGTGTGTATATGCAGATCTGCTTTAAAGCGTTTCATTTACAAAATAAGTCGGTATATTTCCCCTGCCAGCTCAAATGTTTTTGAGCTGCTACCCAACAAAGGTATTCCTTCATCATTGGCTTTTTCAACAACATCGTCACCGGGAACTATATTCTTGACAAGAATTACGCATGATAAATCTTTCAATGAAGCGATGGCAATGACATTCAAGTGGTTTTGCAGGGTAATCCATATATTTCCTTCCTTAGCAAAGCCCATTACATCGCTAAGAAGGTCAGAAACATAACCGCCTGTTATTTCCCGGTCAAGACTATCGTTACCGGCATACACTTTAAGTTCAAGCTTTTCAACTAATTCAGAAACCTTCATTTTTTGCTCCTTTCTTTGTACAATCTGGGTCAAATCTTCCAACGCCCCATTTCTTTTCCATTCTTTCAAAAGCCTTGGCAGGATCAACCTTTTCATTTTTCTGCCATAGCTGTTGTATAAATATACAATCCGACATTTTGGCCTGATTATTGGCCATATCTTCAGCAAGGGCCATACAGGTGGGTGCACCGCAGGCACTGCAATCTATACCCGGCAGGTGGCACATGATACTCCGGGCTTTCTGCATTTTTTCAATTGCCCTTTTTCTGTCTTTGCCATAACGTAGCATAGGTCGGGGCTGTATCTCTTCAATTTTCATTTTAGAATCCAGCCATTTGTAGTCAGTCTCCTCTTCAAACTGTGACTTCTTTTCAGAGGATGGATATTTTTTAGCTCTTCTTTTTAATCTTTCAACAGTAAGAAATCTGTTTTGTGATAACAACACTCCACCTGCACAGCTTCTGTCACATGCTCTCAGTTCAAGGTAGTCATATTGAGGCACATCGTCATTTTCAAGTCTTTCCAGAAACTTGATAGTATTGTGAATTCCATCAACAGCAATAGTACGTGAAGTTTGCCACCATGTTTCGCCATGAGTAAGGCTCCACTGAATTCCTTCCTTAGTTATTTCCTTTCTCATTTCACTGCTGTCGACCGGAATAATCTTATCGGCAACACTCATCACCCTGTTATAAATAACCTTTGAATTAACAACACCGGTTATGATTGATTGCTTTTCACCAAGAGGGCTTTTTACTGCAGTAATCTTTGCAGCACAAGGTGTTACATAGAAAATACCAACGTCATTTTTCTCAATTCCTTTATCCTCAAACATTTTTAAGACATAATTTGCAACCATGTCATGAGGGGTTTTAACCCTAAGAATATTCGAAGCCAGAGAAGGATAACGAGTTCTGATAAGTCTTACAATAGCAGGACAAAAAGAAGAAATCAAAGGCATACCTGTTTGATTGGCTTTGATTTCCTTTCTTATTTGGTTTTTAAGAACTTCAATAGGTTGTTCCACTTCATAGGCATGAGTAAAGCCTATCTCAAGCAGTGATGCATAAATCTTATTCTCAGAAATCCTGTCGGGAAATTGACCTATAAAAACAGAAGGGAAAAGCACTACCCTGTATTTGTATGCTCTAATCAGTTCAAGATCATCGTGGTCAATATAAATTGCCTTTTGAGGGCATACCCTCATACATTCACCGCAATCGACACATCTTTCTTCCCTGATAACTACCTTGCCATTAATAATTCTGATTGCTTCGGTAGGACATTCCTTAACACAGTGGGTACATCTGATGCATTTTTCGTCATCAATCACCAGTGAATGATAAAAAGTTTCATTATTCTGCATCATTGAAGAATTTTGTCATTTTTAAAGTTGTTCCTTCTCCAACAACTGTATCTATCTCAAATATATCAGTATTTTTCTTAATATTCGACAATCCCATTCCTGCACCAAACCCCATTTCCCTGACAAGCTGGGATGCAGTAGAAAAACCTTCCCTCATGGCAGCTTCAACATCCGGTATTCCGGGACCTTTATCTTTAAGTATAATATCAACTTTTTCAGGAAAAATATAAACTTCTATTTCCCCGCTATAAGCATGGGCAACTATATTAACCTCAGCTTCATATAAAGCTACAACAATTTTCTTTA
>CAYUEI010000143.1:0-7766 GCA_964443445.1 uncultured Prolixibacteraceae bacterium
CCTTTCTGCCTGTCTTTTATACCTTTAGCAGAAGCTAAAGCCGCAGAAGTAGTTGTAATGTATGGAATCTTATATTTAATTGCTGCTTTTCTGATATAAGAATCATCATATTCACTTTGCTTTCCAGCAGGTGTGTTTATGACCAGATTAATATCTCCATTCTTGATTGCATCAATAATATTTGGACGCCCTTCATGAACTTTCAATACTCTATCGGATGCTATGCCATTCTCAGCAAGGAATTTCTGTGTACCTCCTGTTGTCATGATTTTGAAGTTCATTTCTATGAAGTTTTTTGCTGTCTCAAGTATTTTAGCCTTATCTCTGTCAGCAATTGTTATAAGAACAGTTCCCTTAACAGGCAGGGAAGTTTGTGTTGCTTCCTGCGATTTAAAGAACGCCATTCCATAGCTTCCGGAAAGGCCTAATACTTCGCCTGTTGATCTCATTTCAGGTCCAAGAAGAGGGTCTACATTTGGAAACATATTAAATGGAAACACTGCTTCTTTTACTCCAAAATGGTTTATTATTTTGTGTTTAAGATTAAATTCAGAAAGCTTGTGTCCAAGTAATATTTGAGTTGCGATTTTTGCCATTGAAATATTGCATACTTTTGAAACCAAAGGTACAGTTCTTGAAGCTCTTGGATTAGCTTCAAGTATATAGACCACATCGTCATAGATAGCATATTGAATATTCATAAGTCCAACGACCTTAAGCTCAATAGCAATTCTTCTTGTATATTCTTTTATAGTTTCAATATGTTTTTCAGGAATAATAACCGGAGGAATCACACATGCCGAGTCACCTGAATGTATTCCTGCATATTCAATGTGTTGCATTACAACCGGAACGAAAGCATCAGTCCCATCAGATATAGCATCGGCCTCTGTTTCGATTGCATCTTCCAGAAATTTATCTATAAGTAATGGCCTGTCAGGTGTTACACCTACAGCTGTATTCACATATTGCTCTAGCATCGTTTCATCGTTAACAATTCTCATTGCTCTTCCTCCCAGAACATAAGAAGGTCTAACCATCAAAGGATAACCTACTCTGTCAGCAATTTTTAAAGCTTCTTCAAGTGTACTAGCCATACCTGATTCAGGCTGAGGAATTCCAAGTTTTTCCATTACGTGTCTAAACCTGTCTCTGTCTTCAGCAAGATCAATAGTCTCGGGAGTTGTTCCAAGAATTTTTACTCCTGCTTCTGCAAGTTCATTAGCAAGATTCAACGGTGTTTGTCCACCAAATTGAACTATAACTCCTTCCGGCTTTTCTTTTTCATAGATGCTCAGAACATCTTCAGCTGTTAAAGGTTCAAAATAAAGCCTGTCTGAAGTATCATAATCTGTTGAAACAGTTTCAGGGTTACAGTTAACCATTATTGCTTCATATCCTGCTTTTTTAATTGCAAAAGCAGCATGTACACAGCAATAGTCGAATTCAATTCCCTGCCCTATTCTGTTTGGTCCTCCTCCAAGCACCATAATTTTTTTACCATGGCTTACCTCAACTTTATCTTCACAATTGTAGGATGAAAAATAATATGCTGCATTTTCAACTCCGCTTACAGGAACCGGTTCCCATGCTTCATTTAAATTTATTGCTTTTCTTTTTTCCCTTATTTCTTTCTCAGGTATTTCTAAGAGTTTCGCAAGATACTTATCGGCAAAACCATCTTTTTTAGCTTGAATAAGAAGATCGTCAGGTAAAATGCCTCCTTTGTGTGTTAAAATCTTTTCTTCCAGATCAACTAATTGTTTCATCATTTCAAGGAACCAGACTTTAATATATGTTTTTGCATTAAGCTCTTGCAGATCTGCTCCTTTTCTTATTGCTTCATATAAAATAAACTGTCTTTCACTTGAAGGTTGATTTAGCAACGTCATCAGCTCAGGTAATGATTTCTTATTAAAATCTTTAGCAAACCCAAGTCCATATCTTCCAATTTCCAAAGATCTGATAGCTTTCTGGAATGCTTCCTTATAATTTTTCCCAATACTCATTACTTCCCCAACTGCCTGCATTTGAGTTCCAAGCTTGTCTTCCAGTCCGTCAAACTTTTCAAATGCCCAGCGGGCAAACTTCACAACTACGTAATCACCCCATGGTGAGTACTTATCCAAAGTTCCACACCTCCAGTAAGGTATTTCATCAAGAGTTAACCCCCCGGCCAGTAAAGCTGAAACAAGAGCTATAGGGAAACCTGTTGCTTTTGATGCCAAAGCAGATGATCTTGATGTACGGGGATTTATTTCTATTACTACTATCCTGCCAGTCTCGGGATTATGGGCAAATTGAACATTTGTTCCCCCGATTACTTCAATTGCTTCAACAATGTCGTAAGCATGTTTCTGAAGTCTGTCTTGTGTTTCTTTTGAAATCGTAAGCATTGGAGCAGTACAATATGAATCGCCTGTATGAACACCCATTGCATCAACATTTTCGATGAAACAAACTGTTATCATATGATTATTTGAATCACGGACTACTTCAAGCTCGAGTTCTTCCCATCCTAAAACAGATTCTTCAATTAAAACCTGGTTAACTATACTGGCTGAAAGACCTCTGCTGGCAATTGTTCTTAATTCCTCAACATTATAAACAAGTCCACCACCTGTTCCACCCATTGTATAGGCAGGACGGACTACAACTGGATATCCAAGTTCAGCAGCGACATTTTCAGCATCTTCTACAGTATTGACAGCTGTACTCTTAGGCATGTCTACACCAAGCTTTTGCATTGTTTCCTTAAAAGCAATCCTGTCTTCTCCCCTTTCTATTGCATCTATATTAACACCGATTACTTTTACTCCATATTGATCCAAAACACCTTTTCTGGCAAGCATCAAAGAAAGGTTAAGGGCTGTCTGTCCTCCCAGATTGGGCAATAACGCATCTGGTCTTTCTTTTTTGATTATCTCTATTAATGCATATTCATTCAATGGCTCAATATATGTAATATCTGCCATCTCAGGGTCAGTCATTATTGTTGCCGGATTAGAATTCACAAGGACAATTTCATATCCTAATGAACGCAAAGCCTTGCATGCCTGAGTTCCTGAATAATCAAATTCACATGCCTGTCCAATGATAATCGGACCGGAGCCTATTATCAAAACCTTCTTGATGTCTTCTCGTTTTGCCATACTGAAATGCTAATTTTAAATTTTAAGTTTTCAGGGTCTAAAAATAAAAATTTATAATCAATTGAAGAACTTTGATTTCATTGTTTATTAAAAACATAACACACAAAAAAGGCAGATTAAATAATCTGCCTTTAAAAAACCATTAAAACCTAAACATTACAAAACCTGAAATGCTCCATATCCACAATAACGTACACACTTTCCACATTTAGTGCACTTTTCTGCATCTATTTCCGGAGCTGAAAAAAAACTCTTTTGATGAATTGCCCCAGCAGGACAAATTCTGACTACAGGACAAGGATGATTTTTTGGACACCTGTCCTCGTATACCTTTATATCTTTCATTCTATTTTCTATCAATCTTTGTTTAAAGTTTAATTTGTTTTTGTCTTTACAATCTGTTCAATCTGATCAGCCTGTATTACTCCAACTCCTTGCCATTTAACTTCACCATTCTGAAACAGCATCAATGTTGGAATACTTCTGATCCCATATTTCACTGCAGCTTCACGATTACTGTCGACATTAACCTTTACAATTTTTACATCTCCCTGCAAATCACCGGCTACTTTCTCAAGAATTGGTGCCATCATCCTGCAAGGGGCACACCAGTCTGCATAAAAATCAACAAGAACAGGTGTTTTGCCACTTATCAATTCATTAAATTTATTCATATTATCAGCGTTTAAAATATTACCTGCATTTCCTTTTTCTGCTTTACCTTTTTCATTATTTGAAGCACAACTGTAATTTACAGCCAGTACTGCCAGTATCATAATTACTAAAACTTTCACTTTCATCTTTGTTACTGATTTATTGGTTTTTCCTTATTTTTTTTTTTACAGGTGCCGAGCTTCCTAAAAGTATTCCCATGAACATACCGTAGATTGTTGAATTAAACCACTTTGAAGTTATAGGGCAACTTCCGGATGTGCAACCAACAAATCTCCAATATAGGAATCCGGCAATACCTCCCAGTATGGCTCCGATTATAAAATACCTGTATTTTGAAATAAAATCTCGCATTGCTTTTATAATTTATTACAATGCAAAAAAAACAGAATTGAAATTATTTTACGGTAACAAATGTCACACAAGAGGTGAGTAATCAATTTTATTCCTCGATAATACTATCATCCCCGATTTCTCAAGCTGCTTCAACAATCTGGAAATAACCTCTCTTGAAGTTGTAAGACTATTGGCAATATCAAGATGAGTGCCGTTAAAAATAGTCTCTCCCTTGACTTTGTATCTATTTTGAAAGAAATTTATGAGCCTCTCATCCATTTTCTTAAATGCAATATTATCTATAGTAGTCAAAAGTTCATCAAATCTGCTTCTGTATGAATACATTACAAACTCTTTCCAGGTAACGTACTCGTTCATCCATTTTTCAAGAAACTCAACTGAAATTCTTATAACTTCAGTATCTTCCTCAGCATAAGCACTAATATTGCTTTGCATTCTCCCCATACAACATGTCAAAGCCATTGCACATACCTGCCCGGGATTCAAATAATATAACAATGCTTCATGCCCTTCATCATCTTTACGGCATACTTTTATTGTTCCTTCAAGGATTATTGGAAAACTCCTGATATATTTCCCTTCTTTCATCAATTCTTCTCCTTCTTCAACTGTTATCCATTCTCCAGCTGAAGATATTTCTTCTATCAAACCCTTTTCAAAAAAAGGAAAACGCTTTTTAATAATATCAGTTGAAATAGGTATATCGTGAATTTCCATATTTAGATCATAAACCTAATTTAGCTTTAATCTTGGGAGGTATTGCATCTTTGTGAATCATGAAATCTATTGTCTTTAAAGCAATATAAGATTTGGATGCATAAAAGTAACCCTCATAACTGTTATAGTTGCCCCATGAATTTTTAACTTTGTAATATTCAGTACCGTTCTGGTCTTTAGCCATACCAACAATATGCATTCCATGATCATCTGTTGATAAATGATTATCGAAATCTGTTTGCTTCATCTCCTGAGTAATTACTTTTTCCTTACCCGGTTTATCAAGCTTATACAATTCTTCATCCTTTTTTTCTTTACTCATTCCCTGCCAGCGGACAAGATCGCTTTCTGAAAGGTCCTCAGTACTATAATCAGGAACAACAGCAATACCCTTTGTCTTGGTTGCAAATCCCTTATCTGAGACATCGGCACCCCAGGCAACTGAATATCCGCTTTTCAAAGCATAATCAATTATTTCTATCATCTCATGTAAGGGAACGTTATAAATTTCATCCCAAAGCCAGTTGTCAGGAACTTCAAGTATAAATTTCTCATAAAAAGGATGATGTGTAAATGAACCAATTTCTACGTAATCATCAGGCTTCAACTTTAAATAATTGGACACAAATGTTTTTGGAGTGTATTCTACTCCATTGTACATGAATTTGTCAGGTATAACTCCCAGATAATTATTGAGCATATCCTTAAATGTATCATGCCACACAGGACTCAGTCTCCTTTCCACATTCCTGACTACACCATTCATATATGATTTCAAAACTTCATCCATTTCAGAATGGACAGGTAATTCATCTCCTTCTTTCAAGCCTTTGTATACACTTTCCGGTACAAGTCCGAAATTCTTCATTACCCATGTTACATCATGAAAAGCTCCTCCTGGTCCAAAGTTTATATTACCATGCATCCTGGAATATTTTTCTGCTTTTTCATTATAACAATGCCAAACAATAAACATTTCGGAAAGATCAACCTGAGGCCCCCCGTTACGCAGTATTTCAGATTCGAAAAATGAAAGTGATGAATATGACCAGCATGTGCTCGATTTATTCTGATCCTTTACAGATGTCACCGGAATATTTATTAAATCAGTTATTATATATCCTGACTCACTTTGATATTCAGTGTTTACTTGAGCTTTAAGAATATTAAATATGAAAAGCAACAATAATAATGTAATCAATCTCTTAATTTCCATCTTTCCCTTATTAATTGAATGTCATAAAATTATAAAAAAAGGGAAACATAAAAAAAATATGAATGCCATTTTATAAAGAAAAAAAATAAAATATAGTCTTCAGATGTTTATTGATAATCATCAAGATCCAAATCTCCACTTTCATACAACTTGAAAAGTACTGAAAGGTGACCTAAGAAATTACCGAATTTCCATATTGCCTTTTGTGTCCCATCAGATATATTCTGATTCTTCATTTTCAACATTAAAATCAGGTAAACTGTGTTAAGTGAAGTTTCAATATCATTGTGATTCATTCCTGACTTTTGCCTTATCAATTCTATATCAGGAAGAATTTCATTATAAAGTTGTGTATATTCTGAGTTGACATTCTTTGAAATCAAAAGAAGGTGAAACCTGTTTAATTCATCAATAAGATTTAAAAGAAACTGCAAATGACCTTCTTTCTGCTTGTTTTCTTTTTGCATCATCAGAATCAGGTTTTCATACCATTCTTTTATCTCTTTCTTCTTTTGGAGATCAACCTTATAATTATTTATTAATACATCCTCTATCTTATTGATATCAAAAGACAAAGCCCTGATAGAATCCTCTATCTGCCACATATATAATAAATATTCTCCTATGTTGCTTTTTCTCTTTTCAAGTGAAATTATCATACAAATAAGATATTGGAATTTAATTAATTACAAGATTAAAATAAAAGAGAGATACACATCACCGATCAATAAAATCATCGATATCTCTTCTTTCTTTTTTTGTAGGACGACCTGTTCCTCTGTCCCTCTCACTCCATTGCATCATTCTCTGCATTTCAAGAACTTTAAATTGCTCCTGTGGAGTATGGTCTTCAAGATATTCGGGAACCATCTTTGCACCCATTCTTTTATCTGTCAGTTGAATAACTTTGAAGACATAGGTTATTGGAGGCTTTCTTATTTGCAATACATCACCAATCTTTAAGTCACGCGATGGTTTTACTTCTATTCCGTCAATAGTAATTCTTCCTTTTTTACATTCTTCAATTGCTATTGACCGGGTTTTGTAAATTCGAACTGCCCATAGCCACTTATCTATCCTTATTGCTTGACTCATAGTTCAATATTACTTATTATTGAAAAGATTCATTGTCTTTTCTGTACCTATCGTTCCAAAAGATTTGATGATTTCAATTACCTTTTCAAATCTGGGTTGCAGCAATTTTATCTCTTCTTCATCCCATTCACCTAACACATAATCAACTTGTTGTCCTTTCTGAAATTCATTTCCTATTCCAAATCTGACTCTGGAATATTCATTTGTACCAAGAATTTCATTAATGTGCTTCAGTCCATTATGCCCTGCATCGCCACCCTTACTCCTAACCCGGATTGATCCAAAAGGCAAGGCTATATCATCAACAATAATAAGTAAATTCTCAAGAGGAATATTTTCTTTCTGCATCCAATACCTTACAGCGTTACCACTTAAGTTCATATATGTAGCAGGCTTTAACAGAATAAAAGTACGGCCTTTGAATTTATATTCTGCAATTGCACCGTAACGTTTATTAACATCAAAAACAAGATTGGACGCCCTGACAAGAGCGTCCAATATCTGAAAGCCAACATTGTGGCGTGTTTTTGCATATTCTTCTCCAATATTTCCTAAAC
>CAYUEI010000144.1:0-7679 GCA_964443445.1 uncultured Prolixibacteraceae bacterium
CAACGTGAATGGTTTGGTCAGTATCGAAATAGGTAGCGGAACACCGGTAACGAATGCTTTTGCGGGTATCAATTGGGCCAGAGGCCCTTATTTTCTGAAACTGGAGACAGACCCTTCAGGAGGAACAACCTATACTATTATTGGAACAACCGAAATTTTAAGTGTGCCTTATGCTTTGCTTGCTAAAACTGCAGAAACTGCAACAGGAAATCTTTTGGCAAGGATTGAAGCATTAGAAGAAGCAAACTTTTTAGCAAACGGTTATACTGATTCCAGAGACGGTAATCATTACAATGTGGTAAAAATAGGCAACCAGTTATGGATGACCAAAAACCTGAAAACCACCCAGTACAATGATGGTACACCGATACCCAATGTAACAGATAATAGTCAATGGGCAAATTTAACTACAGGCGCTTTTTGTAATTACGCCAATCTTGAGAGCAATGCTGAAATATATGGAAGGCTTTACAACTGGTATGCAGTAAACACGGGTAAGCTTGCCCCGGCTGGTTGGCACGTGGCTACCGATGCCGAATGGACAGAATTATTCGATTACCTAACAAACAATGGTTATGGCTATGGAGGCAGTGGTTCAGATATTGCCAAATCACTATGTGCCAAAACTAATTGGAATTATTTTGAATATGAAGGAACTCCCGGTTATGAACCCGAAAACAACAACAGTACCGGGTTTACAGCCCTTCCGGGTGGCTTCCGTAGCCGCTATGGAGATTTCTTCAACGTTGGAGATGCCGGCGATTGGTGGAGTTCTACCGAGTACTTTGAAAACTACGCCTACGGCCAGTTTCTGGATTACAATAACGGAGCCGTTTACAGAGGCGGCGTCAGCAATGGAAATGGGATGTCTGTTCGGTTAGTAAAGGATTAATTTATTTGACTAATTGATTATTCTATATTTGAATCTACTAAGATTATTATTGTTAATAAACTATATTTGAAAAGGAGAGCTGTTAAGCTCTCTTTTTTTTGTTTTATTTTAAAAAACTACTCCCACCAATATTTATGCTAATTCCGTATGGGGGTAAAGAAACATTCCAATCATCAAAGTATCAAAAGCATCAGTGCCACCTGCCCTCTGTAGTCCCAATATCAATGCTTCGTTGTTCGGTTATTTTGGTTTTGGATGGTTCTTGTCTAAATACTTTAGCTGTTTATTTGAATTTATTTAATTTTGAGAATCACAAATTTTCTATACTAAACTAAAAATTCTATAAAGCATCCTCATGAAACAACGAAACCAATTTCTCCAGCTGCTTTTTATAGCTGGATTTCTTTTTGCCGGATTTATAGCATGTGACAAAACCGATGATCCTGTTATTGATTTTAATAGTGCAGGAACCATGGAAGATGCCGATGGCAATATTTACAACACCGTGAAAATTGGCACACAGGTTTGGATGGCCGAAAACCTGAAAACAACCAAATACAATGATGGTACGCCGATAACCAATGTAAAAGAAGACAAAGAATGGGGAAATTTAACTACAGGCGCATATTGTAATTACGATAATCTTAACAGAAATGCAGAAATCTATGGGCGGCTATATAACTGGCATGCCGTAAATACAGGAAAGCTTACCCCGGAAGGTTGGCATGTACCTTCTGAAGAAGACTGGACTATCCTGCAAAATTACCTTATTTCAAATGGCTACAATTTCGATGGTTCAAGAGAGGAAGACAAAATAGCAAAATCGCTTTGTGCTAAAACTAACTGGAAATTATTGAAAGGGGAAGAGTCTGAATCATTACCCGGGGCTCCCGGAGTAGAGCATGGAAAAAATAACAGCTCCGGTTTTTCAGCCCTTCCGGGTGGCATCCGCAGTCGTGGGGGATTATTCGGCAGTATTGGCGAACTTAGTTACTGGTGGAGTGTTAATGAGGGTAATGCCAATGTGGCTTATGTTCGATACATGTATTTTACTCTCAATAGTTTCGAATTTTTCAGCACAGAGAAGGAACATGGTTTATCCATCCGTTTGGTAAGGATTGATTTATTTTTGATTATTTTCTCCGATATTACACACTCTATCTTTCATTATTAACTCTATCGTATATTTATTTGAAATTATCCTATAGAATTTTTTTATTTGGTTTTTTTGATACCTAATAATTGTGCGATGGATTTATTAATTCTCTTCTTTTTCTCCAGTTTTTTTAAACGAATGAAGTTTTATAGCTAAAACCATTTCATTTGCAATTTTCTTTTTCTTTGATTGAAATAGTCCGACAAGGAAATTTCACCCCTTGTAAGTTAGTAAGAAATATATTGCTTCGCAGATAAATGGTTAAAAAGCCCTAATAGCACGCACATTGTATGTGAAATATTTCTCGCTATATAAGTGGCGGGCACCGAAGTTCTGCGCCATCACACGTTGGTAATCCACCTCGGTAGAACTCCAATATGTGTTACCATATAAACCACCAACCGCATTTTCTTGCTGATATAATAAATATAGCTCGTAATCTGAGGGTAAATACCAGTCACTATAAGTTACCCCATCAACAGTCACTGAATAATCGGCACAAACCTTTGCGGCAAAATCTCCTGTCTGGTTATCAGTGATTTGGGTGGCTACTATAAGAAAAGTATTCATTGACCCTGCATACAATCCATCGCCCGAAGCACCAGTGTTTCTATCTATTCCATTGTTCCATTTCACCCCTGTACTTTGGTCGGTTGTGGCAGCTATTAAGCCATGTTCCCCTGTGCCATCTATCCAAAATATTATACCCCCTTTGTAACTGTCGCCAATAGCAAGGGGGGGCAAAATCACAGGAGGTGGTAAACTGACAATATAGGGACTAGCTGTTGTCCCCGCTCCGCCTAATGTTATACCGCTTCCTGCTGTAACTTTTGTTTCGGAACCATCGGCTGCTTCTGGTCTATTAATAAGGTCTTCATAATCTTTATCCCATGCATTGAATACAGGATCGGTTTCTGCTATTCCTTCCATAACCGTCTCTGTCGTTTTGGCATGTAAAGCATAGGGAATGCTTAATAATTGATTTGTTTCTGTAATGGTGTAATTTGTACCACCGGCAATGTCTGTTTTTGTTTCTATGAAATATGGACCATTTGCCCAGTTAATTGCACTAAATCCTGCATCTCGGCCAATCTCAATACTTGCCAAACCATTGGCATTGGTTGTAGGTGTTTGAGTTTCAGTATAAACTACTGTTCCTGTTGATGAACCTTGCAAAATGTTTATTTGTATTCCAATTGGAGTGTTAGTTACTAAGGTATTACTGCTATTACGGATTATGGCCTGATAGCTTATTTTTTCATGTGATTGAGCGAATACGCTGGCTGTTAATAATATCCCGATAGTCATCAGAACTAAAATTGTAAATATTTTTTTCATTCTTTTCAATATTTCCTTGAATTACTTTTACAAAAGTTTATGAAACTTTTTCTGCATAGGTGTTTATATATTTTTAGCTTTTTAAAACATATCTTACTGGATGAATGGTTAAAAAGCCCTGATAGCACGTACATTGTAAGTGAGGCTCTTAGGGTCATAAAGAGAAGTGCCGTTATTGCCGAAATACCATACAAACACAAATTCGTTATTGGCCTCAGTAGAACTCCAATACCAGGCATTGGCAAAACCCCCAACCAAGTTTTTTTGCTGATATAATAATTTAAGCTCATATAATGAGGGTAAATACCAGTCGCCATAAGTTACTCCACCAACAGTTACTGAATAATCGGCACAAACCTTTGCGGCAAAATTTCCTGTCTGGTTATCTGCAATTTGGGTGGCTACTATCAGAGATGTATTCATTGAACCTGCATACAATCCATCATTAGCAGCACCAGTATATCTATTTGTTCCATTGTTCCATCTCACCCCTGCGATTTGGTCGGATGTGGCAGCTATTAAGCCATGTTTCCCTGTGTTGTCTATCCAAAATATTTTACCTCCCTGATAACTGTCGCCTATAGCAAGGGGTGGCACAATTACCGGAGGCGGGACACTAACAATATAGGGACTTGCTGTTGTGCCCGCTCCGCTTAAAGTTATACCGCTTCCTGCTGTAACTTTTGTTTCGGAGCCATCTACTGCTGCTGGTCTATTAATAAGGTCTTCATAATCTTTATCCCATGCGTTAAATACAGGATCGGTTTCTGTTATTCCTCCAGTTACAGTCTCAGCTGTTTTAGCATGTAACGCGTAAGGTACACTCAAGATTTCGGTTGTTCCAATAATGGTATAGTTTGTCCCTCCAGAAGGGTCTGTCTCCAGTTTCAGAAAATAAAAGCCATCTCCCCATTTAATGTTTGAAAAGGTTCCACTAACAGGTGTGCCGTTTCCCACTTCAACCGATGCCAGCCCGTTCACATTCGTTGCCGGAGTATGAGTTTCTATATATACCGCTGTTCCCGTGGCTGAACCCTGTAAAATACTGATTCGAATACCCACAGGTTGTGATTGTACCAGTTCCCCCGAGGTATTTCTTATTATAGATTGATAACTCACCTTTTGAGGAGCTTGGGCAAACGAAAACACAAACGTGTTTAAGAAAAGTAATAAAATGAAAAATGTATGTTTTATAGTTTTCATGATATCCTATATTTTAATATTATTTTACGATTATCTTCTTTATAAACTGCTCATTCCCTGCAGTGACTCTTACAAAATAGATCCCTTTCCGGGCAAAAGGCAGGTTAATCTGAACATCTTTTTCCTGCAAAAAACCGGATTGATAAATACTTGCTCCCAGCATGTTGTAAACATTGACCAAAACATTGCATTCAATATTTGTCAGTGAAAGAGTAAACCTCCCGTTGTTTGGGTTGGGGAAAACTTTTACGCCCATTTCAGGAGCAAGCCAATCGGACTGGGTTTCGGGCTGATTTAACTCAATGCTTTTTTCTACTACGGGTGGTGCACTTAATATGTTGGGCACTCGGTATCCATCGCAAAAATCATTAGTAGTGGTTATCCTGCCGAGTACATTACTCCCGGCTTGAGCATGGAATCCGGTCAAAAAGCGGATGGATTGCCCCGCAACAAACTCGGCTGTGGCATTTGGCTGTATAGCAACTGGGCCTTCGCTGCCTGCAACGATAACGTTTTCGAGTGCATTGTAACAAAGTATTTCATCTTCAGCGATGGTCGTGTTATTTAGTTGGTAGTTTTCGGGTACAGTTTGTTCTGCCTCGAAAAACTCGAAAGGGTGTTGTACCCCTTGCGATACGGAGCTATTGCCTTCAAAAAAACTTTGGCAGGCAAATTGTCCGAAGGAGAAGCTGAACGTACCCCCGCTCCCCGAAGCATCGCCGCCTGTGGAGTTAAGGCTCTCCTGGGCTGTTGCAGTTGAAAGGGAAAACACTAAAGCTAAAAGTATTACCACTCCTATACTTTTCACTATGAAAGATTTACAAACAGGGTAGACTTTTAGCTTTCTACTTTCAACGCTTTTTTTGCGTGGATTTATTGTATTCATTTTTAAATTATCTGTTTTATTTTCGATTCTATTTTTACAGCGGAATCGCAATCACAATGAACGCTAACTATCTTATATTTACCCAAATCCTATTTAGCCTTTAATGTTTCGTGGGCATAATAAACTTTGGATTTCTCAAATGACTTTATTTATTTTTTAAAAGTAAATTTTTTTCTTAAAACAATGTGACTATTTAATAAAATATTTTCCAAAGTTGTGTTTGAGAGTTTTTATTATCGAAGTTTTTGCTTCCTACCAATATTTATTTCCACTTTTTGCCAGGCAAAATTACCCTGTTATATCATTGTTTAATCTGCTATTATTGATTTCTATTTTTTTCTAAATTCCTATAATCAAGCCACATTGTGAATTTTAAATTTTTTATATTTGTTTTTTTCAGTGAAGCTATCTCTTGTTCTTGTCTTAACTCCTTATTGACTTGACAATACAGATTTAGATTAATTTCCTGAAAATATGAAAATGAAAAATTGTGGAGTTCAGCCACCACTCAAAAAAACGGAGCGGAATCTGAAAAGCTAAACGAGTAGGAAATAAATCAAACTGATAGAAAAATGAAAAAGATTTTTATTCTGGGTTTAATAACTTTAATTTCTACAATCACCTTTGCACAGTGGCAAGTTACTAATGGTTCTTTTGGTGGTAAAGTAAGAGCATTTGCATCTGATGGCTCCAATCTTTATGCAGGCAGCTATGGTGGAGGTGTCCTGATTTATAATAGTGCTAACAATGAATGGAGTGCTTCTAATAGTGGTTTTACTTTAAAACTTGTCAATACTTTAGCTGTATCAGGAACTAATCTCTTTTCCGGTATTGATTTCAGCGGTGTTTTCTTATCTGCAAATAAAGCAGGAAGCTGGAGTGCTGTCAACACCGGATTAAAATCACTTGATGTTAAATATCTTCTGGTAAAGGATAATCTGATTTTTGCCGCAGTTTCTCCAAAAGGTATATACATTTCTGACAATAACGGAACTTCTTGGTCAGCATCCAATATGTCAAATTTGGCTAATACAATGACTGTTTGTGGTAAAAATATCTTTGCAGGAACTATGGACGCCGGCGTTTTAATGTCTACTGATGACGGGAAAACATGGACTTCAGCCGGCTTAACTGATAAGTCTGTAAATGCTTTGGCTTGCATTGGAACTACAATTTTTGCCGGAACAACTCAGGATGGTATCCATATTTCCAAAGATAACGGAGCCAGTTGGTCAAAGGTAAGCAGCAATATTACTAATCCATTTATCAGTTCTTTTGCTGTTAAAGGGAATGAAATTTTTGCAGGCACTAACGGAGAAGGAGTTTATAAATCAAATGATAATGGCACAACATGGACTGCTTTAAATGATAACCTGACTGAAAAGAATATTTATTCTTTATTTGTCTATGATAATACACTTTTTGCAGGAACAAGCGGTACGGGTGGTAAAGTATGGAAACTTGCTACCGGAAGCAGTGGAATATCAAATGTTTCTTCTTCAAATGATTTTTCTTTTTTCCCAAACCCTGCTAAAGGCCTGATTTCAATTAAAAGTGACATTGCTTTCCAAAGGTATTCTATTGTAAATAACCTTGGACAAACGATAATTTCTGATAATGAATTAATAAATAATCAAATCAGTCTTGATGATGTACCATCAGGTTTTTATCATCTGATATTAATTTCAAAGGATAACAGAAAAAGCACTTGCAAACTGGTAGTAGAATAATTTTATTTACTTTTTTTAATCAGACAATATTTATAAACCTATGGCTCATTTATCTTATTGCTTAAGTCAAAAAATAAAGAGCCGATAGCAAAAAGCATAACTTTTAGTGAATACATTCACCAAAAGTTATGCTTTTTAGTGAATATTTCAATTTGCTCTTCTTTTGAACAACTCTTTGCTATATTCTCTTATATATTTCAATTGATATATCAAACCTTGGATTATTCTATTGGTTAAATTATTCCAAATAAAACCACTTTCTTCCTTTCACATTTTAAAACAATTCATCATTTAATCCAAAAAATTTCAGTAAATTATACTGTCATTTAAGTAATTACTCCCATATCATATTGATTATAGTATAGTTTGTATGTTTCAATAATTAGAGGATTTTATTATGAAATCAGTATTATATTTTCTTCAAAAATGGTTTCTCCTAAAATTTTTCATATTAGGAATGTCCATCGCTTTTAT
>CAYUEI010000145.1:0-7649 GCA_964443445.1 uncultured Prolixibacteraceae bacterium
GAGTTACATCGTTACCGGCAAATTTTACTATGTTTTTTCTTTCTGACATAATTCTGATTTTTTATTATTTAAAAGACAATTTAAAGAGTTATTTGTTCACAAATTAAAAAAAATATTTATCTGCCGAAAATATCGCTGAATAACTTCTATTCTCTACGTACTTTCTTCTTACCAGAACAATACCTGATACCTATCAAACACCATAAGAAAATCTGCTTATGGTGTTTGATAGGTATCAGGTTATAATGAGGTATATTTTTGTTTAATATTAGTTGGAAGTTTAAATGTTGAAGTTAATGTTTGAATATAACTTAATGAATCAAGGCTATTTCTTTGAAATACCTATGATATTTGGAATCTCCCAAAAGTGGTCATTGTCGGGTTTTTCCCATGTTCCGGAAACATAAGTTCCCCATTTTGAAATGACAGTGTCGGGAGTGGAAATATGAAGACTGGCTTCCGGACCTCCTTCAAGGTATATTGTAGTTCTCAGATTTAAAGGCATATTGATAAGAAAACTTATCATTTTCTGATGTGTATATGGTGAATTAGTGAAAGTTATATAAATCATCCCGTCGTTATCGGTTGAAATTACGACCATACTGCACGATTGCCCCGGTTTTTTATCCCATGCAAGAGAATTGCCATTGCAATCAATCATTCTCATGCCCTGGCAGAAGGAATTATACTTTGATTTGAATTTATCCAGACTATTGCAGGAAAGGTCATATATCACAAAGGGAAGCTGCAAGGTATCCTTAGGGTGTAGAGCCATCATGCCGTTATAATATGAACTCAGCTTTTCGTTGTTGATATGATTGAAATTCTTCAGATATCCTTTGTTTATGCGGTTTTTAGTTTGAGTGTACATGCCGGCGTTTACAACAACATTCAGATTGAATTCTTCAGACCATAAATCTGCAGGGCGTGATATTTTTCCGTATTCTGTGGCAGTATACAGGTTGAAATTGAATTTTGACGGATCTATCTTGATGATTGTCAGCTTTGAGTCGTTTATTATTGATTTCTCTGGAGCAAGTGTTTCATAAAAAAACAAACCGTCAGAGAGCTCTTTCCAGAGGATTTTTTGAGGGATGACATCCTGAGATATTGCAGAAAAAGGGATCAGCAATAAAATCAGGAAGGTTGCTAACGTCGTACTTTTAAACCTTACCATTGAGGAAATCGAATTTGGATTCTTTAAATGGAAACAGGTCGAAAAGTTCACCCGAATAATAAAATTCGTAAGCAACAGATCCGAAGGTGTATCTTTTGCCTTTTATATTAATACCTGATCCGCCTACGACAGGGTTTTCCTTTGGAACTGATGCTTCAAAGCCAATGTTGAAAAGTGTAGCAAGGATTTCGGGTCTTGAATCGATAGGGTATCCTGCGCGTTCCCATTGCACCTTCATCTGTTTGACATTCAGGGCAGCATAAAGGTAAGAATAGAAATGATTATCATAAGAGGTAAGGCGTTTGAATCTTTCGTTAGAAGCAGAATTTGTTTCAAAGTCGAGCAGGTTTTCGTATTGTTTTCCAAGGTAAAAAACAGACGATGAATCTTTCAAGTGCTTTTCAATCTTTTGGGCAGTGGGCACTTTAATGCCGGTAACGCCAAGTGAGAAAGTAGTTTCAACGGAAAGAATTTTCAGGGGGCCAATCCATTTTTTATAAGCTTCGCGGCTCGAATTGAAAAGGCGTATTTGTTCGCCAACAAGAACAGCCACAATGAGTCGGGGTTCAACTCCGGTTAGCATAGCAGCTGAATCGATGAGGTGTTTATCTTTGGAGACAGCAATTTTGAAGTCCTGCCATTCAGTGATATTCATCCATTCAAACACGCTTCCGTGTTGGCATGATTGATAATCAGCAATCTCATTGGAAGAGAAGTTGTTGATTTCAGCCATATACTCTTCATTTTCCCTCATTCTCATATTGACAGCCTCAATCATTCTTTGTACCTCATCCAGGTTGTGAGTTTTATGATATGCGTTCAATATATATGAAGAATTATCGGGGTAATACTTACTCATAATAAACAGGTCGTGAAACACTTTTGCTTCAATATCTGATACGTCAGAGTGTTTTTTATCAGTCAGTTTTCCGTATTTATCTTTTATTTCCTGAAAATATCTGTCGTTCAAATCGGCAACACCGGGGTCGTCAGTAATGTGTAGTTTTACTGCAAAATAAGCTGCTGTAAGAAAAAGGCCTATTAAAGCAAAAATTCCAACGCACAAAAAGAATAATTTTTTAAGGAGACTTCTTAACCCACTTTTCATCTGATAAATTTTTTCAAAAAAAACGTTGCAAATGTATAAAAGAGCCTTTTTTTTGAAAAAAATCTTATTAACTTTATGCAAAATAGTTGGAAATATTAATGACAATATTACTTTTGTTGTCATTGGAGTTGAATAAGGACTATAAAAGGGAGGATTTTTATTTATGAAGTTACGGGTATCAATTGTAATTTTATTAATGTTTTTTGCTGTTCAACTATTTGCTCAACAGGCAAATAACGATGATGAAACAGCTACCCCTGAATTTGCCGAAAGTGAAATAATTAAAAGTCTTATCGAAGAAGTAGTTCCTGTTATTGATTTTATTCCTGCCAATGATTTGTATAAGGGCAGATGGGATAATAACAATATCAGGTATTCCGCTACTGAATTTGTTAAATCGACAGATACTTTAGATATTAATTTAGTAGGAAATGCCGATACACCGTTTTTCTTTCCGGTAAAAGGAGGAAAGATGATTTCAAAATATGGTCCAAGGAGTGGCAGATTACATACAGGAACAGATATAAAGCTCAATTCAGGTGATACAGTTTACTGTGCATTTGATGGAGTAGTAAGATTAGCAAAACGTTTCAGTGGTTATGGCAACATGGTTCTTGTTCGTCATAATAACGGGTTTGAAACAGTTTATGCACATCTAAAGGCTATAAAAGTTAAAGTAAATGAGCCTATTAAAGCTGGTGAACTAGTTGGTTTAGGAGGAAGAACAGGACGTGCTACAACAGATCATCTTCATTTTGAGACCAGAATATTCGGAGAACATTTCGATTCCAAGAAATATATTGATTTTGATCTTCAAATGCTTACTTGTGAAAAGCTTTATTACAAGAATAAGAAGGTTTACAAGGAAATTGAAAGCATAAAGGAAAAACCAATTGCTCCGCCATCCGATTTATTGGCAAAGAAGGATAATGATATTCAGGATGCTGCAATAGCCTCATTATCAGAACATGTTATCAGGAAAGGTGATAATTTGTGGTCGATAGCAAAAAGGTACAATACTTCGGTAAAAAATATTTGCTCATTAAATGGTATAACTACTGAGCACATTCTAAAAATAGGTCAGAAACTACAGGTTAAGGAAGAAGAATAGTTTTCTTAGATTAACGAAGCTGGTTTTCAATAAACTGAGTTAAAATATCAATAGCAACTTTATTTTTTCCGCCTTCAGGAATTATAATATCAGCATATCTTTTACTTGGCTCGATAAACTGTAAGTGCATTGGTCTGACAGTATGTTCGTACCTTTGGAGTGTTTGTTCAACTCCTCTGCCTCTTTCAATAATATCGCGCTGGATAACGCGAGAGAGTCTGACATCAGCTTCGCAATCGACAAAGACTTTTATATCCATCAGTTTTCTGAGATCAGCATTAGTGAGGCATAAAATACCTTCAACAATAATAACTTTTTTGGGTTCAACTTTAATAGTTTCTGTAGCTCTGGTGCAAGTAAGAAAAGAATACATGGGGCAATCGATGGCAATCCCCTTTTTCAACAGGTGAATATGATCAATCAACAATTCAAACTCAACAGAATCGGGGTGATCGTAATTTTTCTTTCTTCTTTCTTCCAGTAAAATGTGAGAGTTGTCCCTGTAATAAGAATCCTGGCTTATGATTACTACATCGTCCTTATTTAATCTTTTAACAATTTCTTCTACGACTGTAGTTTTGCCTGATCCGGTGCCGCCTGCAATTCCAATTATTATCATGATGAATGTTTTTTTCAAAAATAAACATTATTACAAGATATCAGTTTTATCTTTGCCCTGTATTATTTTTCAAAGTAAGCAATAATAAAAAATTTTAGATATGATCAATCATGTTGTTCTGTTTAAACTAAAGGAATATAATTCTTTTGAAGAAAAGGAAAGTGTTCTTGAAACATTCAGGTCGAAGTTACTTTCACTGAAGGGTGTAATATCTGAATTAAAATATATTGAAGTTGGGAAGCATTATATGATTAATTCCCCTTCGTTTGATATATGTCTGATTACACATTTTGATTCAGTAGAAGATTTGAAGAAATATCAGGTTCATCCTGATCACATGAAGATAATTGATTTTGTTCAGGCAGTGACAGTGAGCAGGGCAGCAGTAGATTTTGAATTTTAAAATTAGTTTTATGGAACTATATCCGTTGAAATTTAAGCCGATTCTGAAAGAAAGAATATGGGGAGGAAATCGGCTTAATACGCAATTTGGCAAAGACCTTGAAGGGAAAGATAACATTGGCGAAAGCTGGGAGTTATCGGCTGTTGAGGATAATATTTCAGTTGTCAGCAATGGATTCCTTGAAGGAAATGATTTACAGGAGTTGATTGAGATATATATGGGAGAGCTGGTTGGTGAGAAAGTATATGAGAAATACGGACTTGAATTTCCCATTTTAATCAAGATTATTGATGCCAATGATGATTTATCTATTCAGGTTCATCCTGATGATGAAACTGCAAAAGAAAGGCATAATTCATATGGTAAAACAGAAATGTGGTTTGCCCTTGACGATTCTGATAAGCCAAGACTAATAACAGGATTTAACAGAAACACTAATAAGGAAGAGTTTCTGGAAAAATTGAACGACAATACTCTGGCAAGCATTTTCAATTATGAAAGCGTGTCGAAGGGAGATGTGTTTTTTGTGCCGGCCGGCCGGGTTCATGCAATCTGTTCGGGTAATCTTATTGCTGAGATACAGCAGACATCTGACGTAACTTATCGGATTTATGATTACAACAGGCTTGATAGTGAAGGTAAGGGCAGGGAATTACATCTTGAATTGTCGCTCGATGTTATGGATTATAAGAAGGTTGTAAATCCGAAAGTTAAGTATACAAGAAAAGAAAATGAGCCGGTAGAACTTGTACGATGCAATTATTTCACAACTAATCTGATTGAATTATCAAAGCCTGCTGAAAGGGATTACTATTCGCTTGACAGCTTTGTGATTTTAATTTGCACAAAAGGGAAGTGTAATCTGGAATATAATTCAGAAGAAAAAATATCATTGAATAGTGGGGAGACAATACTCATACCTGCTTCTCTTAACGGTATAAAGTTAGTACCTTTAGATGGGGGAGTAAGTTTACTTGAAATTTATATCGATTAAAAAGGAGGTATTAATGATAGTCAAGGAAGCAGAATTTATAATAAGCAGTACTGATGTTGCAAAATGTCCGAAGACTGTTTTGCCTGAATATGCCTTTATCGGAAGGTCAAACGTAGGAAAGTCTTCGCTGATAAATATGATTACCGGAAACGGGAGTCTGGCCAAGGTTTCGGGTAAACCAGGAAAGACAAGGCTGATAAACCATTTTTTGATAAACAAGGAATGGTATCTTGTTGATTTACCTGGATATGGTTATGCTCATGCTTCAAAGACAGATAGGGATAAGTGGGAGAAATTCATAAGGAAATATCTTTCCTCGAGAAAAAATTTATATTGTATTTTTTTACTTATTGATTCCAGAGTAGAGCCTCAGAAGAACGATCTCAGCTTTATGGAATGGCTTGGAGAGTATCAGATACCTTTTGTTTTGGTATTTACAAAGACAGATAAGCTTAATAAAGCGGAGTTTGAATCATTCCGTAGTAGTTATTCAGAAAAGCTTTTGGAAAGTTGGGAAGAGCTACCAACTATGTTTGTAACTTCATCCAGTACAGGGTTGGGTAAAGAGGAGATTCTTGATTTTATAGAACATGTTAACAAGGCTTAGATAAATCTAAAGTCTTGATTTAAAAAATACAAGGATTTCAAAATTGTTGTGGACAAATTGTTGATATTAAAATATTCAAATAAGCATAAAGATATGTTGTAAAACCTATATATTTTTTACTTTTGCAACAGTTTATAACCGTCAATACTACATACAGTATGCCACGTAAAGCCCCGCTTAAAGTTTTTACAGGAACAGCTACATCTTACCTGACAGAGCAAATATGTTCATCACTGGGTGTGGAGTTAGGTAAATCTTCATGTCCGAGATTCAGTGATGGAGAATTTGAGCCTTGTTATGAAGAGACGATCCGAGGATCATATGTATTTATAGTTCAATCGACTTTCCCGCCTGCAGATAATCTGTGGGAGTTGCTTTTGATGGTTGATGCAGCAAAAAGGGCTTCAGCTTATAAGGTAATTGCGTTGATCCCATATTTTGGATATGCCCGTCAGGACAGGAAAGACAAGCCAAGAGTATCGATAGGAGCTAAACTCGTTGCTGATGTATTATCGAAGGCAGGAATTGACAGGATTATTACGGTTGATTTGCATGCCGACCAGATACAGGGATTCTTTGATGTACCTGTAGACCATTTATATGCATCATCTTTATTTATACCTTTTATCCGGGAGATGAACCTTCCTAATCTTGTGATTGCTTCACCTGATGTGGGGGGAACCAAAAGAGCCAATGCCTATGCTAAGCTTCTTGGAACAGATATGGTTATTTGTCATAAAACGAGGACAAAAGCTAATATAATTAATAACATGACTCTTATTGGGGATGTTACAGGCAAGGATGTAATAATTATTGATGACATAATTGATACGGCAGGAACAATAACAAAGGCAGCTGATTTATTTATGGAAAAAGGAGCAACAAGTGTGAGAGCATTTGCAACACATCCTATTTTATCCGGACCTGCATATGAAAGGATTGAAAATTCATCATTAAAGGAAGTGTATTTTACTAATACAATACCAATCAAGAAGGAGACATCAAAGATTAAGATAATATCTATAGCACCGCTTATTGCAGATGTTATTAATAAAGTATATAATTATAAATCAATTAGTTCATTCTATATTCAATAACCTGTATATAGAATAAGATATTTATAAAGAGTTCATTATTTATTTATTGAACTCTTTTTTTTTGAAATGATTGTTATATATTTGCAGCACTTTAAAAATAAGTTAATTAATAATCGTGTATGCGGTTTGCCCGTTAGAAGGGAGGGCTGAGTACCACAAAAAAAAGAAATTATGAAGGCATTTAACGTTTCAGGTCAAAAAAGAGAATCAGTAGGCAAAAAAGATTCAAAACAATTGAGGAGCGAAAATAAAGTTCCATGTGTATTGTATGGAATTGAAGAACCAATTCACTTTAGTACAGTAAAGAACGATCTTTTAAAGCTTATATTTACGCCTAATGTGTATTTGATTGATCTTGATATAGATGGAAAGAAGTATCAGGCAATAATGAAGGATATTCAGTTTGACCCTGTGAGTGATGAAGTTATTCATATTGATTATATGAAGATTTCAGATGACAAGCCTATAAAAGTTGAAGTACCTGTTGAAGTTTCCGGATATGCAGCCGGTCTTCGTAAAGGGGGTAAACTTCA
>CAYUEI010000146.1:0-7638 GCA_964443445.1 uncultured Prolixibacteraceae bacterium
ATTATGATTGATGAAAAGGCAGTAGACTATTTAATAAAAACATTTCAATCATTTAAAGATGGTGAAAGAATTTCAAAATTAGATTCCTCAATACTTGATTCAATCAAGGACGCTAAAATTAAAACACTTTTCGAATCAGTTGATAAATATTTAACTGATAATGACACTAAAAATCAGTTAAATCATAATTCTGAAACTCAAAAAGAAAATGAACAATTGCTTTCAGAATACCATGAAAAATTAAATGCCATAGCTGAATATAGTAGTGATTTGATTTGGATAGTGGAAATAGCAACTCAAAAGATCAAATTTATTAGCCAATCTGTTTATAATTTCATAGGCTATTCTGCAGATGAAATTATCAACAAAACATATGTGAATCACAGAAAATCAGTTATTAAGGAATTCGGTGAAGGAATACTAAAGAATATTAACCAAAGAATTAAGAATGGTGAACTCTCAATAAATGAACGCAAACCATTTTCGATAAAAGATGATGAAGGTAACGTTAGAAGTTTAGAGTCCAATATTACTGTAATCAATGATGAAAATGGAAAGCCAAAAGAAATATTAGGAATTACCCGTGATATCACTGAGCAGGTAAAAACTGAAAACGCTTTGAAGAAAAGCGAAGAGAAGCTCACCGAACTTTTAGCTTTACAATCAATCAAGAATAAGCAGTTATTGAGTCAGTTACATTATTTTTACAATAATACAATCAGTGCTATTGCCTTTTTCGATATTAAAGGTGAGACAATAAAATTCTCTTCATGCAATAGCAGGTGGGCTCAACAAATTGGTTATGAACCTGAAGATTTAGAAGGACTTGATATTTCAGAATTAAAAGAAAAAGAAACATCCACTTTATATAGAAAATATATTACTAAAGCAATTGAATCAAGGGAAACGATTCAGGAATATGTTCGTTGGCACAATTTGGACCTTTACGCGATTGTCATCCCTTTAATAAAAGAAAACTCAGATAAAATTACTTCCTGCGGGGCATTGATTTATGATATTTCTGATAAAGTTAAATCTGAGCAAAGATTAAAAGAAGCAGAGGAAAAATTTATTTCTGTTTTTAATAAAAGTACAGATGCTATAGTGTTGATGACAATGAACTTAGAAATTGTAGAAGTAAATGAAGGATTCTGTCAGCTTTACGGTTCAAGTAATTATTTAAAAACAAATGTTATCGAGACATATTTCCCGGCTAAATATCATAGTACAATCCGTGAATTGACAAACTCTTTACTAAATAAAACAATAATACCCAGCATTGAACTAGAATTATACAAATTTGACGGGTCACTGGTTCCAATTGAAATAAGTACTTCAATAATCGTATTAAACCAAAAAGAAATGCTTTTAAGCATTATCCGAGATATTTCAACAAAGAAAGAAATGGAAAAGAATTTGGCTAAAATCGGAACTTTTATTGAAACACGTGAAAGGAAAAAACTAGCGTCTGATCTGCATGATAATGTCGGGCCGTTATTATCAAGCATGAACATGTACCTTTCAGTTTTATCACGAAAGGAAGAATTAAAGCCATATAGAGAAACGCTCAATGATACCAGGCGTATTTTAAAGGAAGCAATGTTGTCGGTAAGGGAGATATCAAATGACTTAAGTCCGCACATACTTCAGAGTTTTGGATTAAATGCTGCTATAGAAAAGTTTTTTGAGACTAAAAATAAGCTGATTAACATTCACATAAATAGCAACATAGAAGGATTTAGGTTTTCAGAAACAAAAGAAACAATGATATACAGAGTAATCGTTGAGGCTTTTAACAATACTCTTAAACATTCGGAAGCTGATGAAATAAAACTAATTATAAACAGAGAAGATAAATTAATTAAAGTAACTTATTCGGATAACGGAACAGGCTTCGTCCTGAATGAAAAATTAAAATCTCAAAACGTTGGTTTGGGTATATATAGTATTATGAACAGGATTAAATTGCTTGAAGGCACTTATATAATTGAAACATCCCCGGGGAATGGATTTACATTAAAAATTGAATTCCCAATTAACAACTAAAACAAAAAAGAAATGAGAATTGCCATAGTCGACGACCATAAAATATTGAGAAACGGTTTAAAGATGTTGCTAAGTGAAATGACTAACACTGAAGTTGTTATAGAAGCATCAAATGGTAAGGAGTTTATTGATCAACTTATAGATATAGTTCCTGATTTAGCTATCATCGATATAAACATGCCTGTAATGAATGGCGATGATGCAATTCAGATAGCCCGTCAAATGCATCCTGACATGAAATTCATTGTTCTTTCCATGAATAGTGATGAGCATTATTTCAATAAAATGAATGAGCTTGGTGTTGATGGATATATAATCAAAGAATCGGACTATGATGAACTTGAACATGCAATTGAAGCAGTTATGAAAGGGGGAAAATACTTTTCTCAGGAATTATTGCTTGGATTGGTAAAAAATAAAAATTCACATCCAAACATTTCACTAAATGACAGAGAGCAAATGGTATTAAACTATCTGTGCAGGGGGTTTTCAGCCAATGAAATTGCAGATAAAATGTTCATTAGTCCACGGACAGTGGAAAAATACAAGTCTGATCTTTTATTAAAGACATCAACGCCAAATGCTGTAAGTTTGGTAGTATTTGCAATAAAAAACGGATTGGTGAAAATTTAAGATAGTAGAATTACTATGTAACATCTGAAATAATTTTTAGCAATTCTTTCATTCACTTCAAGTTATTTCCCTCTATAATCTCACTGTATATTGAATTTACTTTGTGATAATAAAAATCAAGATTATCATGAAGCAGATTCGTATTTTAATAGTAGATGAAAATCCTGACTTTGTAAAATCACTCAGTAAATTAATAATTGATGTTTTTGGAGAAAAAGTAACATCGTTTGATTTTACATTTAATATTCAGGATGGATTAGAGTTGATCGGGAAAGACACATTCCATTTTGCTTTTTTAAGAGTAAGCATATGTGCTGAGAATACAGGAGAAACGAAAATGTTATTCAAAAAAACTTCTTTAAATCCATTTGTGAAAGTAATTGCTTTGTCTTTTCAGAACGAATCAGTTCCAATTTATAAGGGTGGTAATTTCGAGAAACTGAATTATTATAATAAAGAAGCAATAGATGTTGATGAATTTGTATTGACATTAGAAGCTATGAAATAAAAAACAAAGAGATATAAAAAACAAAAAATTAAAACAACTAGAAGGAGAAGATTATGAAAGAGTTTATAATTATATTAATTTCATTGATCGTATCAATGGGTTTTGCAGTAATAATCCTTAAGCTTATTTTTAAAAAGTCGGTAATGTTTATGGTCAGTTTTTGGTCAGTATTATTTGCCCTTGTATGTTGGTTATTATCTGCTGTTGAATCGATATTTGGCTTGATACACATGACCTGGGTAGCACCTCTTGCTTTTGCTCTTGGGTTTTATTTATTCTCTGACGTAAATAGAAGACTTGCCAAACCATTAAATTCAGCAATCTTAAATCTCAAAGAAATTTCTGAAGGCAATCTGACAATTGATGTAAAAAAATCTTATTCAAAGACTGAATTAGGGATATTGCAGAATTCAATTTATAATTTAGAGAAAAGTCTGAGCAGAATAATGACTGAAATTCAAACCGGAGCATCAACGGTTCAAATGAATAGTGAACAGCTAGGAGCAATGTCAGAAGAACTTTCAAGCGGGGCTGCAGAACAAGCATCTTCACTTGAAGAGCTATCGGCAGTAATAGAAGAACTTACAGCAACCCTTGAATCAAATATGGATAAAGCAAAAATGACGGGTGAGATAAGTTCTCAAAGCCAGATATTGGTAAAAAGTGTAGCAGAAGGAACACATAAAATAATAGATTCATATAAAAATATTACTCACAAAATAACTTCAGTAAACGACATTTCATTTCAGACCAATATACTTGCATTGAATGCGGCTGTTGAAGCAGCTCGTGCAGGAGACGCCGGACGTGGTTTTTCGGTTGTTGCATCTGAAGTTCGTAAGCTTGCTGATAATAGTAAAGTACTTGCCACTGATATTCTGGAGGTATCAGGATCGAGTGTTAAAGTTACTGAAAACGTTGAAATTGAACTAAACAACATGATTCCTAAAATCAATGAATCAACAGGATTAGTACAAGAGATTGTTAATTCAACAATAGAGCAAACAGCTGGAATATCTCAAGTAAACACAACGATACAACAAATGAACCATGTAACCCAGCAAAATGCAGCAGCTTCAGAAGAAATGGCTGCCGGAGCTGAAGAGTTGTCATCACAGGCTCAATCATTAAAAGAACTCGTTTCATTTTTCAAAATAGCGTAACAAATATTTTTAAGAAACACATTTATGGAAAATGAAATATGTCCTATTTTGGAAGATTGTTTACTTTTTAATGATCCTTATTTACTATCAGATTTCTTTGGCATAACGTACAAAAGAATGTATTGCCTGAAGACATCTCATTATAATCAATGCAAACGGTATAGAGCATTTATTAAAACCGGATTTCAAGCACCGGAATACATAATGCCAAACTCTCAACTATCAATAGATGATATTATCTTGAAAATTGAATAATTTTATTTTTTTATCAGCATCAATCTCAACATATCCAATGCAGTAAGGCTGGCCCTGATTATAGTTCTGTCTCTTGCATTTAAAAAATTGAAAACTGCTGATTTAGTTTCGTTTGGACCTGATATTGCTATCCATACCATTCCAACCGGTTTATCTTCAGTCCCCCCATCAGGTCCTGCTACTCCGGAGGTTGCAATCCCGTATTCGGTATTCAATGCTATTTTTACACCTTCGGCCATTTGCCTTACAACTGATTCGCTGACTGCTCCATAACTGTTTATTGATGATTCGCTTACAGAAAGGAGATTAATCTTTGCTTCATTGGAATAGGCTACTACTGAACCCTTAAACCATTTAGAGCTTCCAGGCATGGAAGTTATCAGATGAGAAATATAACCTCCTGTACAGCTCTCTGCAACTGAAACATTGAATTTATCGGCAAGCAGAAGCCTTCCAACAACCTCTGCTATAGTATCATCACCATAACCGTAGATTATTTCATGAATAACCTCGTTAAGCTTCTCAACCTGTTCATTTACTTCTTTCTGAAGAGTAGATTCA
Source organism: uncultured Prolixibacteraceae bacterium (assembly GCA_964443445.1). GTDB lineage: Bacteria > Bacteroidota > Bacteroidia > Bacteroidales > Prolixibacteraceae > CAYMTR01. Next base: position 5,167 of record CAYUEI010000146.1, read on the forward strand.
TCGTCTCCGAATGCTGAAAGACGAAGTCTTATCAATCCCGGACTAGGTAAATAAGCAAGATGAATATGTGATGGAAGATTGCCTTCCCATTCTTCAAGCATATTTGATAGCTTCGATTCAGCAATTCCAATAGTCTGGATAGTTTTATGAACAATGCTTTCGTGAGTACTCAACTTCTTTAGTCTTGGAAGTACGTGATCAGTCATCAGCTGCTTCATTTCAAAAGGCACCCCCGGCATTGAAACATAAATAACACCCTCCTTTTCAAACCACATCCCGGGAGCTGTACCCACAGGATTTGGAAGCACTTCGCAACACTCAGGCACCATCGCCTGTTCCCTGTTAAGCTCTATAATATCAAGGTTTCTTATCTTGAAGTAGCTTACTATATGATTTAGAGTAGGTTCGTTTAAAATTAGCCGGGTATTAAAGTAATTACACAGAACACTTTTTGTTCTGTCATCTTTTGTAGGACCTAAGCCACCTGTCATAAGTACAATTTTAGCCCTTTTAGATGCATTATTCAGAGCCACGGTAAGATGTTCCGGTTCGTCAGAAATCGAAGTAATTTGGGCTATATTAACGCCAATACTATTTAACTCAACAGCCATCCAGGCTGAGTTAGTATCTACGATTTGTCCAATAAGTATTTCATCTCCTATTGTAATAATTTCTACTTTCATAACTTTGGTTCAATTTTGTTAATTCGTTGTAATAATGTTGGGTGTGAGTAATGGAAAAAAACATATAAAGGATGAGGTGTAAGATTACTGAGGTTTTTTGCTGTAAGCATCTTAAGACCTGAAATAAGATCTTTCCCCATACCATATTTCACAGCAAATTCATCTGCCTGATATTCATTTCTTCTGGAAAAAACATTCATCCCTATTCCGATAAAAAATGAAATCGGCGTATATAATATCCCAAAGGCAATTAGTCCTATGTGAAATTTTGGCTCATCAACCCCAAGTGCTTTTGAAAGGTCGGGATTGGATATCAACAGTGAAAATATAAAGAACATAAGCCCCGTTTGAATAATACCAATCAGAAGGTTTGAAATTACATGTTTTTTCTTGTAGTGACCTATTTCATGTGCAAGAACGGCCACGATTTCATTAGTAGTAAGGTCGTTGATCAGAGTATCATAAAGAACAATCCTCTTTTTTGGTCCCAAACCTGTGAAATAAGCATTGGCTTTAGTTGAGCGTTTAGAGCCATCAATGACAAAAATGTTTTTTAATTTGAAGCCTGCTTTAGTTGCAAAACCTGAAATTGCATCTTTCAATTCGCCTTCCCCTAGTGGCGTTTGCTTATTGAAAAGGGGAACTATCAGTGAGGAATAAAACAAGCTGATGAAAATTGAAATCAAAGTCATCAGTCCCCAAGCCCAAAGCCAGAAGTAGTTTCCGGTTTTAGTCCAGATGAATATTATGAGGGCAAGCACTCCCCCACCTAGAATTGCAGTGAGAAGCCATCCTTTTAATTTATCAAGGATAAAAGTTTTAGGCGTTGTTTTATTGAAACCGAATTTCTCTTCAATTACAAAGGTGTCGTAAACAGAGAATGGTGTAGTTATTATATCAGATGCAAAACCGATAATGCCGAAAAATATCAGGGTTGAGATGATAATATTTTCAGATATTCCAAGCGACCAATTGTTTACAAGGGCAAAACCTTTGAAGATAAGCATTAGCAATATCAACAATAATGAAAAAGATGAGGTCAGAGCTTCGAATCTGTAATTTACTTTTTTATATGACTGCGATTTTACGTATTCTTCACTATTGAATATCCCTTTTAATTTTTCCGGAATAGAGTCACTCCATCGTGTTGAATTAAGATAATCGAGCAATCTTTCAAACAAGAAATCAAAAACAATAATACCGATTATTAAATAAAATAAAAGTTGAGCCATGCTTGTTAAATTAAGGTGTAAAAATACAAAAGTGAAGTTCAAAAAGCTTATAAATATTAGCTTTTTGAGCAAATATTAAGTAACTTTTAGAAAAAATAAAAAAATATCAAAAAAACATATTAAACAAGTAGGGTAAAACGTTTGTTAAGTGTATTAAGTTCAGTTTAGTCAGAGAAGATAGTATGTCAGAAGAGATGAAAAAAATCAATAAAATAAAAGCTAAGTCAGATACATTCAAGATTGAGGAAGCAATTCCAAAGAATCATTTGAATGTGTACTTATCTTTTATCAGCATTATCTCTGTTTCAAAAGAGATTAATCTGCATGATATCCAATTGGATATTGAAAACAGTGACATGGAAAATATTAAGTTTTCCAATTGGTTCAGCTGGAATTAGAAGAATTATATTTACTCCTTAGAATTTTATAGTCGAACAGGCAGGGGATGTTATCTCCTGCTTTTTATTTTTATATATATCCACTACTAACTTTACTTGTCGGGATTGCAAATCCTATATAGCTGTCAATAATTATCAGATTATCAATGTGGGTAATCC
>CAYUEI010000147.1:0-7469 GCA_964443445.1 uncultured Prolixibacteraceae bacterium
TTGATAAAATCTGGATTTTAAGAAACTACCTTTCAGATATGAATTCTGTTGAAGCAATGGACTTCTTAAGAGACAGGATTTTAAAAACTGAATCTAATGAAGAGTTCATTATTTCAATGAATAGCAACTAAGAGATTACTTTATATATAAAGAAAATCCACTCTAAGCAGGGTGGATTTTTTTATTTAAATTAACTAAACCATTACTTTTCCGCGAAACCCCCTTACGCTATAATATGAAGGCGCACTGTTATGAAATATAAAGATTTTACCATATCTGAATTCAGCAAATATTGCCCCGCCAAGCTCTCTGATATTGGAAGGAGTTTTTAACCAACTTGAGGTCTTAGTATCAAAGTTTCCAAATTTATGCAATTCCCTGTATTCTTCTTCTGTTAAAATTTCAATTCCCATTTCTGCTGCCATATCAACAGCATTATTTTCAGGTTTATTTTCTTTCCTCGAATCCATGCCTTCCCGGTCGTAGCAAACACTTCTTCGGCCTTTTGGAGTTTCGGCTGAACAATCATAAAACACCCAATAGGGGAAATATTAGATATTTCTTTTGTAATCGCATAATTATATATAAATTTGCGATTAAGATCTAATTATTTAATAGTTTTAACTATGATAAAACGTGATTTGCAGTCTGTAATTGAAAAGAATCTTTTTAAAGGAAAAGCAATAATCATTACCGGTCCCAGGCAGGTAGGCAAAACAACTATTCTCAAGCAGTTATCTGATTCAATAAGTAAACCTTCATTGTTTCTGAATTGTGATGAGCCTGAAACAAGAGCTTTACTGTCAGATTCAAATTTATTGAAATTAAAGCAGTTGATAGGAATCAATAAACTTGTATTTGTAGATGAAGCTCAAAGGGTTATGAATATCGGGCTTACACTTAAACTAATTGTTGATAATCTCACTGATGTACAACTTATTATTACAGGTTCATCTTCAATTGATCTTTTCAGTGAAATTAAAGAGCCATTGACAGGACGCAAATATGAATATAATATGTTCCCTTTTTCTGTCAGGGAATTGGTTGAAAACTCGAATATTTTACAGGAAAGACAGTCGTTGGAACACAGATTGATTTACGGAACATATCCGGATGTTTTAAATCGTATGGATGAGGCAAAAGAAACTTTATTTAATCTGGTTAGCAGCTACTTGTATAAAGATATATTAGCATATGGCGGAATACGTAAACCTTCACAGCTTGAGAAACTTGTTGAAGCCTTAGCATTTCAAATGGGGAGTGAAGTATCGTATCAGGAACTTGGGCAGATAATAGGTGCAGATAATCAGACTATTGAGCGTTACATTGATCTACTTGAACAAAGTTTTGTAGTTTTCAGGTTAAAGGCTTATAGCAATAATTTACGGAATGAAATAAAAAAGGGGAGGAAGATATATTTTTTCGATAACGGGGTAAGAAATGCGATAATACAAAATTTCAGTCCTTTAAAAGTCAGACAGGACACGGGAGCCTTATGGGAGAATTTTTTTGTTTCCGAGAGGATGAAATTTAACCATTACTCACGTAATTATGCGCGTAGTTATTTCTGGAGAAGCTTTCAGCAACAGGAGGTTGACTTGATTGAAAAAACTGATGATGAATTAGTTGCTTTTGAAATAAAATGGAATTCAAAGAAAAAATCACGATTACCAAAGACTTTTCTTGATGCCTATCCTATAAAGGATGCACATATTATCAATCAAGATAACTATTTGGATTTCCTTACTTAAAGGTTATAACTTATATCCCGGTGGCTGAACTATAGAACTAGCTATAGGGAAATTTTTACTATCAATAAGCAATCAATAAGCCAGCAAAGAGCCAGCAGAGTGCCAGCAAAGAGCCCCTTTCTATCATTGTAATGGGAGAAAGGGGCTCTTTGGTGGCACTTTGCTGGCTCTTTGCTACGAAGGAAACCCTCTATTCCTTGGATTTCAACTGATGCCCAATTAAGGCGTAGAATAGAATGATTATATAAGAAGGCACCAATATCCAGTATGCCTGCTGAGGATTGATTTTATCTGCCAGAAAACCATATAACAATGGTAAAACTGCTCCTCCGGCAATTGCCATTATCAGCAGTGATGACCCAATCTTTGTGAACTTTCCCAGTCCTTTTATTGCCAGAGGCCAAATAGCAGGATAAACAACCGCATTGGCTAGTCCTAATAGAGAAATGAAAAATACTGAGGTAAAGCCACTTGTAATCAGCGCAATAATTGAGAATACAACACCTAAAATTGCTGAAATCTTTAATGCGTTTTCCTGAGATATGTATTTTGGAATTGTACTTATACCTATGAAATAGCCTACTATCATTGATAATAGGGTAGTAGTAGCAAAGAATTTTGCTGAGGAAAGGGGAATCCCATGTGTTGAAGCATAGCTAATTACTGAATCGGCAGCAAGAACTTCAACACCAACATAAAAGAACATGGCTACTGTTCCGAATATCAAGTTGGGAAATTGGAATATACTTTTTTTCGAGGTCTCTGCACCTTTAGTTTTGCCATTTTCATGGTCTGTATCTATTTCAGGTAAGCCTGAACGGAAAATCAGAAATGCAAGCAGGGTAAGCACTGCAGCTATTATTAAGTAAGGATTTATTACCCTTAGGGCAAGTTCATTTAATTCTGCTGTCTTCTCTGCCACAGGCATCAGGTGAATCTTTTCTACCAGAGAATCAATGTCTTTGAGGGCAACAGCTCCTAAAGCTATTGGCGCTATGGCTCCTGCAATTTTATTGCAAACCCCCATTATGCTTATCCTTTTGGCAGCACTTTCATGAGGACCAAGTATTGTAATGTATGGATTAGCAGCTGTTTGTAGCACTGCCAGTCCTGTACCCTGAATAAATAAACCCAGCAGGAAAAGACCAAACATTCTGGAAGTGGCAGCTGGTATAAAAATCAGTGCACCAACAGCCATGGCAATAAGACCAATCGACATGCCGTTTTTGAATCCTGTTTTCTTCAGTACCCAGGCTGAGGGTATTGCCATTACGAAATAGGATATGTAAAAAGAAAACGCAACGAGATAAGATTCAAGGTTGTTGAGCTCACAGGCAATTTTCAGGTAAGGTATTAAAACAGAGTTAAGCCATGTAATAAAACCAAAGATGAAAAAGAGGGCACCGATTATTACTATCGATCTGGTAGTTCCTGATTTAGAATCCATTGCTAATTTTATATTATTGAAGTGTTTTTCTTTGATATGTTCATTTTACGGTTTCGGAAATTATATAAAAAAATTGCTTTTGACAATTTTTGATTTATTATTTGTCGCATTTCTACAATAACGAAATATTTCACCTTTGTTTCTTTGTAGAAAATTAATTTAGCTATGGAAACACAAACTGAAATCTTTGAAGGAAACATTAAAAAAACACTTCTTAAACTTTCTTTGCCAATATTCTTTGGCATGTTGTTCGACCTTCTTTACAATTTTGCCGATACTTGGTTCATTTCACTGATCGATAAATCAAACCCGGCTATTGTCGCAGGCGTAGGGCTGGTTTTTCCGGTTTATTTTGTACTGATCGCACTTAATCAGGGTTTCTTTATGGGCGTTTGTACAATAGTTGCTATAAATGCAGGAAAGGGTAATAATGATTATAGAAAGGTCTATGCATCAGCATTCTGGTTTGCTGTGATTGTATCAATTGCTCTTATTATTTTCATGAAGATTTTCGACGATTCGATAATGGAACTTCTGGCAGGAAAGGCTATCAGCGCCGAAGCTTTGGAATATGGAAAGCAGTATATGAACTGGATTTTCATGGGCTCATTCTTCTTTATGGTTTCTCATGCATTCATAGGAATTCTTCAGGGGAAAGGAAAAACCATGAACGTAGGTATTGCAATGCTCATATCTACAGTTATTAACATCATCCTGGATCCAATATTTATTTTTGTTTTTGATATGGGGGTAAAAGGTGCAGCTATCGCAACAGTTATTGCTCAGATATCAATATTCGTATATGCCCTTTGGCTTCAGTTCTCGGATAAGGAGTTTAAATTTAGCAACTTAAGTTTTAAATGGATCGACTTATCTTCTGTGAAGGAGATATTCAGGCTGGGTGCTCCGCAATCGCTTGGATTAGTTACCCTGGGACTATCATTTGTCTTTCTTAACTGGATTGTGAGTTCAATCGGTGAAACTGAAATGAACGCATATACTCTTGTAGGAAGGGTAGATAACATTCTGATTACTCCGATATTGGCAATCTCATATTCAATGTCGACAATGCTGGGACAAAACTATGGAAGGGGAAACAGGGAAAGAATGATTAGCATTTTAAGACAAGGAACTACGCTGACTTTGATTATTGTAGCCATTGTTTCAGTAGTTTATATGCTTTTTGCCCCTTATATTTTTAAGTCTTTCTCGAATGTTGAAACCGTTATTGGCTTGTCGGTAAAGCAGGTACGCATGGTTACTTTATTTATTGCTGCAGGTTGTACTCTCGAGATTTTTGCCGCGGCAGCATTTCAGGCAGTTAAAGAACCAATTAAAGCTTTCTGGTCAACTTGTATGAGGATGGGGGTAATATCTCTGCCTTTGGCGTTTATTTTCATAGAATTCATTTCTAAACAGGTTGAACTTGTTTGGATTGCTGTTGCCATAGGAAATATTGCCGGAGGATTAATATGTTATATTTGGGCATCAAAATTTTATGCCAATAAGCTCAAGATTGAAGAATGATTCGTAATTTGAACCCCTGATACTTTTAGTGTGGCAGCATATTATAAAATATTATATCCAAAAAATCAACTACTTGCCGGGTATGTAAAATATATCTGGGCGATGATTGGTGAGGAACCTGATGGCAATATTTCTCTGTTGCCTCCGATAAACGATTTCGACCTTGTTTTCAGCTTTCAGGCCGGAGTGGATTGGAAAATTGATAATCAGGTATATTCTCTCGACGAGACTTTTACTTCAGGACCACGCATTAAACCTGCATATATCAACGCTAAAGGAGTTATTCATTATATGTCGGTTACTTTCTATCCGGGGGCCATATATCCGTTTCTTGGGCTTCCTATAAGCAATTTGAGGCACGAACCTGTTGAACTTGGACTTTTGCCTTGTCCTCACTTTAAGGATGCTCCTGAAAGAATGTGGAACGCTTATGAACTGGAAGAGAAAGCTGAAATTATAGAACAGATATTACTGAAAAGATTGTCAGTAGTAAAAGAGACTGACAATTATCAGTTGAAACATGCTATTCAATTGATTCATAATTCTGAAGGACGTATTTCTGTAAATTCCATTTGTGATAAAGCGGGTATTTGTTCACGAAAGCTTGAGCGTGATTTCTCGAAATGGGTAGGGGTATCGCCTAAGCAGTTCATTAAAATTGAGCGTTTTACAAATGTCTATAATCATATTGCCAAACCTGATTTTGATGAAGACTGGTTTGAACTTATACTTCGCTACGGCTATCACGACCAATCGCATCTTATTCACGACTTTAAATCGATGATGGAGCAGACTCCTGAGGAATATCTTAATAACTTAAGGTTTCATCCTGAGATATTTGCTACCTGATTGTCGTGTTTTTACAATACCCACAGAAACATGTGTTTTATCTTTGCCTCAAAAATCTAAAGTATGAAGAATTCAATCATTATTCGTGGTGCTAAAGAGCACAACCTCAAAAATATAAGTTTAAATATTCCAAAGGACAAGATTGTTGTTGTAACGGGGGTATCAGGTTCGGGCAAATCATCTCTGGTTTTTGATACTGTGTGCGCCGAAGCTCAGCGACAGCTGATTGACACTTTCAGTGCCTTTGCCAGAATGAGATTACCTAAAATCAGTCAGCCCGATGTTGATGAGATTCTGAACTTATCGACAGCAATGGTTATAGACCAAAAGAAAATGGGCACTACCCTCAGGTCGACTGTTGGCACTGTTACTGAGATATATACAAACCTCAGGATGTTGTTTTCACGCTGCGGACAGCCATTTGGAGGATGGTCAAACGAGTTTTCATTTAATAATCCTGAAGGAATGTGCCCGACATGTCACGGTCTTGGTAAAGAGATGATTGTCGATTTGACAAAGATAGTTGACATGAACCTTTCGGTCAGGGAAGGAGCTTTCCTGCATCCTGATTTAAAGTTAGGAGGTTATGTTTGGCGTCATGCTATGAAATGCGGCTTTTTCAACACTGACATTCCTCTTAAAGACCTTCCGGAAGAAGAGCTGAACAATCTTCTGTATATGGACAATTCTGAATATGAGAGCGAACAGAGTGGTGAAAATTACACAGCCCGTTGGGAGGGGGTTGTAGCCCGACTTAAAAAGTATTTCATGAATAAGGAAGAGGGCACAGATGCAAACACACAGTTCTTTACATATCAAACCTGCAGTGAATGTAAGGGGTCAAGGATAAATGAAAAGGCCCGTTCAGTTAGGGTTGCCGGGAAAACAATTCCTGACCTTGTATTTCTTGAGCTACCTGATTTTCTTGAATGGCTGAATACTGTTGAAGGTGATGTGGCTGAGCCTCTTGTGCGCAAAATGAAGCAAACAACTCAGTATCTAATTGAAATTGGAGTTGGATATCTTAGTCTGCACCGTCCTGTGGCTACCCTTTCTGGAGGAGAATCGCAAAGGGTGAAAATGGCTAAACAGCTCGATTGTAATCTTGTAGACCTTTTGTATGTCCTCGATGAACCAAGTATCGGCCTACATCCACGCGATGTTTCAAATCTTAAGAAGATGCTTTTGATGTTGAAAGATAAAGGCAATTCAGTTTTGGTAGTAGAGCATGATGCTGAAATAATGAAGTTTGCAGATCATATAATAGATATTGGACCGGAGGCAGGAGTTAACGGTGGAAACATTCTTTTTGAAGGAACGTATGAGCAACTTCTTGAATCAGATACCCTTACTGCAAGATTTCTTAAAAGGTCAAATCACATAGAATTTAAGAGAAAACCTTTTACTGAGGTATTTAAAATTGAGAATGCAACAGCAAATAATCTCAGAAATGTGAATGTTGATATTCCAAAGGGCGTATTTGTTTGTATTACAGGAGTTGCGGGATCAGGAAAGAGCAGTTTGATACACGAGGAGTTCTGCTCTAAATATCCCGATGCGGTTATCGTTGATCAATCGCCGGCAGGCAGAAACATTCGTTCTACACCATTAACATATACAGGCATTTTTGATAAGGTAAGGAAAGAATTTGCAGAAGCTACCGGACAGAACGCTTCTCTTTTCAGTTTTAACTCTGAGGGAGCCTGTCCTGAGTGCAACGGAAACGGCATTATCAAGGTAGATCTCAGCTTTTTGGACGATGTTACAATGACTTGTCCGGTTTGCGAAGGAAAACGCTACAAGCAGCGCATCCTTGATTATAAGTTAAAAGGAAAATCAATTCATGATGTTTTGGAAATGACAGCAGAAGAGGCACATGCTTGGTTTAAAGATAC
>CAYUEI010000148.1:0-7432 GCA_964443445.1 uncultured Prolixibacteraceae bacterium
GTTTTGTGACTCATTCTATGGGGGCCATTGTTGTAAGGTCAATGCTTCAGTATTATGATGATAATACTAAACAACCGGTTTTATATAGAATGGTCATGATAGCTCCTCCAAATAACGGGGCTGAAATAGCAGATGTCTATTCGAGAAGTGCATTTACAAAATGGGTGTTAGGTCCCAACATTGAACTTTTGAAGACCGATTCTTCATCTTACGTTCACAAACTGCCTGTTCCGCGATCATCTGAAGTAGCTGTTATAGCCGGGATTAAAGGTTCAGAAAGAGGGTATAGTCCACGTATTAAAGGGGATAATGACGGCCGGCTTAAACCTGAAAGGACAATCATGGGTATAGAGAAAGAAGTAGCTGTTTTTCATGATGAACATACTATGATGACCCAAAATAAAAAAGCTATTGCTATGATTGTTGAGTTTATGAAGTATGGTTATTTTATTACTAAGGTGGATAACTGATAAATATTCAATTCTTAATTATAGATCAGCTTATCTTTCTTAGAGATTTTTTTAATTATATCTTCCATATCAGGGTATATTTCAGGCAGGTATTTAAGAGTTAGGTCAGCTCCCAGAATCTGAGCGCATTTCTGCCAGAAATCTGCTCTTGATGTATTTAGGAATCTGGCAAGCAGCTGGTAAGGGGTTTGTCCTATTTCCCTGTCGATCAGGAGAAGCAATATTTTTCCCTGTCGTATGTTGAGTTTGATAACATCATTGAAATACCTGTCTTTGACATAGCTTTCATAATCAAGCAGGAATTTTTTTTCTGCTTCTTCATCTTCCATCATTTCAAGTTGGACCATAACAAGATCGTATTCTATCTTAACAGTTTGAGCCAGGGGCCATATTTTCTGAATATCTTCCTTAAGTTGTAGTTTCTTTTTGATTGAAAGAGAGCTTCCCCGGGAAGTGAAAGAAATTCCTGTCAGAATGAAAAACAACATTAAGAGTAGTGGTAATATTGAAATTGTTTTTTTCATTTGAAGCTGTTAGGAGAAGTAAGTTCAACTATCTTTTCATACGACCTGTATCTTTCCTTTATAATCTTTTCTTCGGCAAGAATTTTGGCTTTATCCATTCCTCCAAGGTAATATCTTTGAATCCAGGGGAAAAGAGTGATAATAGCATCTAAGACTGAATAATTTTTAATAATAGCGAATGCGGCAAAAAAGAGTCCTGTAACCAGAGCCATTGAATTAAGGCCGTCTTTTATTGCACCAACAGAAAGTTGTCCTGAGCCGGGTATTATTCCGCTCATGATATAAGTTCTGGTAGGGTTATATTTCTTTTGGTATTTGAATACTTTATTAAATTCCTTTTCCAGAAGTAGTTTAGAAGAGTCGCTTAGTTCAGAAAGTTCAACAACGGTCATAAACTCATTGAAGGAAGCTGAATCGCTTTTGATTCCATAGCTTGCTATGCCTTTCAGGAAGTGCATCTGAATTTGCTGGGTATTGTTTACCTGGTCGGTAAAATAAAGAAGTTCGTTAAGAGCCTGCATGTTTTTATTAGCCAGGAGGAGGCCGAAAGTCTTACCAAGAATTGCTTCGTTCTTAATACTATCAGATTTGGACTGAATATAAGCTCTATCGTAAAAAATGGAAGCAAGTTCATAGTCTTCCATTCTGCTGTAGCAATGTCCTATTTGTAAGGCAATTACATCGACAGACTCATGTCCGAAGTATAAAGCCCTGTTATATTCCTGTGCTGCAATGGAGTAGTTTCCATCTTCAAACTGTTCATCGGCAAAAGAAACAACGTCAGAAACAGATTGAGCACTGAGGTTAATACAAAGCAGTATGCTAATAATCAGAATATAGAATCTGTTCTGTTTCATGAATTAATCCGTGGTCAATATTATCGTTATATCTTATCGCTGAGGCAGCACCGCCATAAACATTGGACACATAATAGCTGAATGCCAGTCCTCCGATTATCCATGGGTAAACATTTGTTGTGCCGTATTTATCAAAACCTCTGTAAGCAAAGTAAGCTGATGAAGCTGTAAATAATAATGAAACAAAACCGTCGCCCCAATATCCGCAATACATTTTCCCGCTTCCCGGAATTATTGCTGACATTATTGATGCTAATACCGGGCTTTTACGTTTGGCAGCATGGCTTTTCTGAGCGACACTTCTTAATCCTGCAATTTTAAAGTTCATCTTTGGAGTTTCAACAAGGCTAAGCTGATATGCTTTTTCCCAGTTCTTCAAAAGAAGTTCAGAGCCTAATTTATGTTCGTATTTCTGGGGAATATTTAAACCATTGTCGATACTGTTCTGTACTTCGGTATAATTTCCGCGGGTCATAAGTAACCTGACATATTCTTCCCGAAATTCAGGCATCAGCTTGTTGAGATCTTCAATATTATCAGAAGGGAAGAACTCTTTTACTTTCGAGAATTCTTTCATCTTTCTGTACGATTTTAAAAGCATAAGCTGCGATAAAGAATCCTTGTCGCAGAAAAAAGATATCCTTTCAAGTTCGTGTTGAGAAAGTTGGTATTGACCTGTATTAAAAAGATATTCTGCAAAACGTTTAGAGTTATCGCAATCAAAGATATTTGTCTGCCCGAAAGAAAGGGTCGATAAAAGCATAAGAAAGACGGTAATTGATTTAGTAAGCAGGGTCATAATATTTTTCAGTTTTTATATCAAAAGGGTATTCACTTTGGGCAACAACAGGATGGCATCTTGCCAGGCGGTCGAATATTTTTAAGTAAGCAATAACAGGATTATCATGCTGAAGACTTTCAATAGCGTAGACTGAACATGAAGGTGTGAAAACACAACTTGCCATATCTTGTGAAGAAAGGAAATTCTTATAAGTCCAGAACAAGAGAGCAGCTGTATTCTCAATTTCGTTATTTTCAGACCTTACATATTTAATGAAGTTTTCTTTGCGGTCTTTGGGCTTATTAAGTCCTTTAAGCTTATCTTTTTTGGATACAGGTTCAAGACATAATCCTGATAATTGAATAATAAGAAGAAAAAGCAAAAGATAAGAGATTTTGAAAAAGGGCTTATAATTCTTGATCATACAGGTTGTTGTTTTTTTGTTCATTGATGACTATTTTTTCCATATTAATAACCTGATAGATGCTACCTCCTTTTTCGGGGTATGTAGCAATAAGAATTTCCGAAGGAACATCTATTCCCTGTTGTGTTACATATTTTTTTAGTATCTGGCGGTTTATTACTTTTCCTTCTTTATTGACAACAGTTATTGAATACAGCAGCTTGTTTTTAGTAGCTATCAGAACTTTTGAGAAGAACTTTTTTAATGGGTCAGGGGGAATCCAGGTTGTAATAACCATATCATCCTTCTTTTCGAAGTTTTTAATAGTAAACTTAGTATCCTCCAGTCCAAAGTTTGACATCTTCCCTGCAAGGATAAAGTTGAACAAAGACTGATCAGGAATAAGCAGGTTTTTGTTGAGGGAAAAAAGTGTATCTCCCCTGAAATTGTACATTAAAGTATCGAAAAGGACTATCTTTTCCTTTTGAGGGAAAGAGAAATCGAAGATTATTTTTTTATAATTTTTGTCGTAATACAACTTGCCTTTGCTTACCTGAAAGGTACTGTCAACAAGTCTTGTCTTTGTCAGGATATCTGCTTTCATGCGATAAGCCATTTGTGAGAAAGCAGAAAAAGAGACAATTATAAAAAGCAGGATTAATAATGTCTTTTTTATCATTTATTAAATATTGGCAATATATTGGTTCTAAAAATAGTAATAAAGTACAATATTTCTATTACTACATGATATTATAGCTTTAAAATTCAGGTAGTCATCAATATTAGGTGAAAACAATAACTGAAATTTAAAAATAAAAATAAAACAATAAGGTGAAGTATAATTCTTTTACAATTAAGATAAAAAACCCATTGGTTTTGCCAATGGGTTTATATAGAAAAAAAAAAATTAGAAAATTCTAATAAATATAACTTCCGTAAGTTGCAACGACAATAATATAATATACTGCATAGATAATAGCTATAACAGCAGTTTCAGCAACACAACCCCAAACAGCTTTCATGATTTGAGGCATATCCATATCAGTAGTTAAAGCTACAACAACAATACCAACCCAGTTGAATATACAACCCCAAAGGAAAGGACTGATAAATGGAGGAGTATCACCACTAGCGCTGCCTAATGCAAGGGCAGAAGTAGAGCTTACATTTTCAATTAAAGAGCTGTTTTCAGCTTCAAGATCTGAATAAGAAACATTTCCATTTTCAGAAACAAAGCTTACTAAGTCTTCAATTTCATTAAACGAAGCAGTAATTTCAGTTTCATCGAAATTTACATAAGCTTCATCTTCAGAGCTGACAGACATGTTTGAACCTGCCATTGTTTGCGAAACAAGCAAAATCGTTGCAAGAAATACTGCAACAGTTTTAGTAAAATTTTTTCTCATGCTTAATAAGTTTAGATTTAACAATTTGTACAAATTTATTCTAAATTGATTTTTTAGATTTTAATAATAACTGTAACCCCAGTAGCTCACACCCGCTAATAAAGAATTGATAAGACAACCCCAGGCTGATTTTGTTATTTGTCTGCCATCAAATCCTGTTGTCAATCCTACAATCAACATACCTACCCAGTTTAACAGGCAACCCCAAATAAAAGCACTAAAAATAGGAGGAGTCCTATAATCATCATCATCGTGGTGCATCAATGCAGCACTTGAACTTACATTTGAGATTAATTCGCTGTTAACAGATTCAAGATCATTAAATGTAATACCCTCATTTTCTTTTAAAAATGAAACAAGGTCATTTACTTCTGTAAAAGCATCATAAATATTGGATTCATCAAATTCATCAATTGTTATCTGGTCAGGATTTGAGATTGTTCCTGCTGATCCAATTGTGAAAGCCATAGATTGGGCGCTGAAAATTATCATTGCCAATACAAGACAAAATGAACTTTTCAATACTTTTTTCATCTACAAAAATATTTTCTGGTTATGCGCATCAAACTTTGAATATATAAATTTAAGCGAATGGATTCTCTTTTCCTATATGCGATATTAAAAAACACATAAAAACAATGTATTTTTTTTAAAAGAGGCTCCTGAACCCAATAAGTGATTTTACTTCGTTGAGGGTTTTTGATGCTGATTCTCTTGCTTTTTCAGCGCCAATCCTTGCAACTTTAGAAAGATAAACTTCATCTTTCAGTATTTCAATTATTCTGTTTCTAATTGGTTCGGTGAATGTAATAATGTCTTCTGCAAGCTGTTTCTTCAGGTCGCCGTACCTGATTTCGCATTTATTGTATGCGTCATTAAATTGTGACACTACTTCAGGTTTAGATACAATTTCAAGCAGGGTGAACAAGTTTTGTACAGCTTCTGTCTTTTTCTGGTTCATTTCTGTTGGTCCTGAATCGGTAACTGCCCTCATTACCTTCTGGCGTATTGATTTAGGATCTTCGTATAGATTGATTGCATTTCCTTCCGATTTACCCATTTTTCCACTGCCATCAAGCCCCGGGACTTTAATCATATCCTTACCGTCAAATGTGAAAGGACGAGGAATAGGGAAGAGATCGTGTTTGTAAATCCGGTTAAAGCGACCAGCAAATTTTCTTGCCATTTCAAGGTTTTGTTCCTGGTCTTTACCTACGGGTACAAAGTTTGCTTTATGAATCAGAATATCAGCAGCCATAAGAACAGGGTAAGTAAGCAAACCTGCATTAACATTGTCGGGTTGCTGCCTGGCTTTATCTTTAAATGAAGTCGTTCTTTCCAATTCACCCAAATAAGCATTCATATTCAGGAATGCATAAAGTTCAGACACTTCAGGAACATCGCTCTGAATAAAAATTGTTGATTTTTCAGGATCTATTCCACAAGCCAGGTATTCAGCTAGAACCTGTTTTACACCTGCCTGCAAATCCTGAGGAGTAGGATGAGTTGTAAGTGAATGAATATCTGCAATAAAAAAGAAACATTTAAAATCATCCTGCATGCGGACAAAATTACGTACTGCTCCAAAGTAATTTCCAAGATGAAGATAGCCCGTAGGCCTTATTCCGCTTAAAACAACAGGTTTGTTCATATCATTAATATTAAATCAGTATTATTTATAATTACCTGAAATTCATACAAAGAGTGACAAAAATATAAAAAAAGCTAACTTAATTATTTCATATACCCATTTTTACTATTTCTTTTAGTCAAAAAGTATCTTAATTTTGAATATCAAACTAAATACCTGAAAAATGATAAAAGTAATATCCTTAACTATTTTAATTTCATTTTTATTTTTTGCATGCAAAACGGCAAAAAATATAACAGCCGAGCAGCCTGTAAATAATACAGTAGTTGAAGCTGTAGATAAAACGCCAAATGTGGTTAAGGAACAACCTAAAGAAGAAGCTGTTGTTAAACCTGTTAAAAATGATAAACCAGTTTTGGAAAGGACTGAATCAGTCCAGGTAGCGCAAAATGAAGATAAATCAATGGGGAAATATGAATTTTATGTGATTGCCGGTAGTTTTTCAAATCAGGGTAATGCAGGAAGATTTAAAAATCTAATGAAGGATAAAGGTTTTACTTCTGTTATTTTAACATCAGAATCCGGTCTTTACAGAGTTTCTGTTGAACAATCAAATTCCGAGTATAACGCCCGCATTTTCATTGGAAAGATGAGGCAGATATACCCGGAACATTCTGATATCTGGTTATTAAGAAGGAAATAAAACACCTTCTTAATAAGTTGTCAATTTTATATATCCAGGATTATTCCAAGTGTTGGAAGTATTGTTCCTACTTTATTTGGAACTGCCCTTAATACATATTTAGTTCCGTTATCAACTTTAATGTAGTTTCCTGCTCCATCTTTTTCCCTGACAATTATATCAGGCTGCTCAGCTTGAAAATTATAGGCATTCTGAATATCGATATATAGTTTCAGTGTAAACTTCTTAAGATAAAAAGCTTTATCGACTCTTAAATCTAACTGATGGAAAGCACCAAGCCTTTCAGTGTTATACTTTGAATAATCGATATAAGCTGCTCCAAGGGCATCCCAGGCAGGAACGAAAGCAGATTTTTCAAGATCATAGGGAGTATATGGAAGGCCACCAACAAAACGCCATTTCCCTCCAATTGTCCAGTTGTTTTTCATCTTATAAGTAGCAAACACAGTTAGCAAATGCCTGCTGTCCCAAGACGAAGGAATGTAATTTTCACCTAAAGCATCTTTAAATTCACTTCTGACAAGGGTGTATGAAATATTTCCGTTGAGGTTTTTCTGGTTGTTTATTCTGGCTAAGAACTCAATTCCGTAAGCTCTTCCTGATGAAATAGAGCTTACTTCTTCATCTCCTAAAACTCCATAGTCAGCACCTTTATTGGCTAGACTTACTGAATCATTTATAGAAAACGGGTAATTAT
>CAYUEI010000149.1:0-7401 GCA_964443445.1 uncultured Prolixibacteraceae bacterium
TGACTCTCCTTCATTTGAAATCCTGAAATTAGTATGAAGATTTTTGTCACCTACTTTTATTAACTCAGAAACTTGATTTGAAGAATAGTCTATAGACCCTATAGTCAGTATTGGTATTAAAGTGAAATCCGATGATGTTGAACTCGAGTTAAATCCCTGAATCGCCAATATATTTTTACCATTTTTAAGAAAGTTGAAGGGTGGCAGTATTTTAAACAATTCAGGACTTCCTCCCTGATATATCTTTGCTTCAGTACCTCCGTTAATTGCAACCTGAGTGTAATCTTCAGAATATGAAATATTACCTCCTGCTGCTATCATTTTCCCGTTAATAAATGCTATGAACCCATCGTCATAGTCTACATGCAGCAATATTTCCTTAACTGAATTTATATTGTCAATATTGAATTCCTTTCTTATACAAAGCCTTTCAACTCCATCCAGCTGCGTGTTATCATCATTATCTCCATATCCGAATCCACTTCCTCCGCTTTCCCATGATGAATCATTAAAATCAACATTTCGCCATCCTTCCTCAGGAGAAGACACTATAATGCTGTACTTCCAGATATCTCCCTGATCAATTAGCGTTTTATATTTGAACGATATTTCTTTTCTGTCCTTGCCTGAAGCAAAAACAAGCAGGTATGATTTTGGCATTATTTGTACTGATGGAAATTCCCATGCGGAAATTGCATATTTTTTATCAGATAACTTATATCCTCCAAGGTTTATAATGTTATCAGAATTGTTGAATAATTCAATCCAATCCTGATTTTCATAGTCTTCATCAGTAATGCCTGTGTAATTTGAAGAGAGTATTTCATTGATTTTTATCTGGGCCAAAAGAAATGACGGAAATAAAAAGGTAAATACTAAAATAAAAAATAAAAAACGTCTGCCCATATTATATGCTTATAATGATGCCCTATAAATACTTTGCCTATTTCTGAATTTATAAAGCCATTCAAAAATATACTTTAAAACATCATTATAAAATGTGTCCTTCAACATGACCTTCGCTGTTTATAGATTCTAATTTGAAATCTACAATCTTGTTTTTCAGGTTTTTGTCCCAGGCTGTCTCTACTCTTATGTAATTGTCTGTCCACCCAAGTATCCTGTTGTTTTTTCTGTCCTCTTCAAAAAGAACTTTTCTCACCTTCCCTAAATTGTTTTGATAAAATGCAGAATGCTTTTTTTCAGAAAGAGCTATCAATCGTTGAACTCTGGCTTTTCTTTCATTAACAGGAACCTTATGGGAAATTTCAAGTGCTTTTGTTCCCAGCCTTTCTGAATATGGGAATGCGTGTAGCTGGGAAATATCAGTTACTTCAATAAACCGGTAAGAATCTTCGAAGTATTCTTCAGTTTCTCCGTTAGTTCCTGCAATAACATCTACTCCGATGAACGCATCAGGCATTATTCCCTTTATCTTTCTTACCCTTTCAGCAAAAACATCTCTCTGATATTTTCTTTTCATCAGCTTCAGCACTTCATCCGAACCACATTGAAGAGGTATATGAAAGTGAGGCACAAACCTCTTTGATGATGCTACAAAATCAATTATCTCATCTGTAAGAAGATTTGGTTCTATCGACGATATTCTATATCGTTCAATACCCTCAACACTATCAAGCGCTTTTATCAGGTCAATAAACTTTTCATTGGTTGAATGCCCAAAGTCTCCAATATTGACTCCCGTAAGAATAATTTCCTTAATACCCTTTGCTGAAATCTCTTCAGCTTCTTTTATCGTTTCTGCTATTGAAGCATTCCGGCTTGTACCCCTGGCAACCGGAATTGTGCAATAAGTACAGAAATAATTGCAACCATCCTGTACTTTTAAAAAGCTCCTTGTCCTGTCACCATAAGAAAATGCCGAAAAAAAGTTTGTTATTTCCTTATACCCTGTAACATTAATGACCTTATCCCTCTTCTTGGAAAGATCTTCCAGAAATTCTGTAATCTTAGCTTTTTCACCACTTCCCAATATTACATCTACCCCATCTATTTCAGCAATTTCTTTACTTTTAAGCTGGGCATAACAACCTGTCACTATCACAAGTGATTCAGGATTCCTCTTAATCGCTGATCGGATAAAATTCCTGCTCTTTTTATCGCTTTCTGCAGTTACAGAACAGGAGTTTATTACATATACATCTGCAATATCCTTAAATCCTACCTTTTCAAAACCAAGCTCCTCAAATTTGTGAGATATTGTTGAAGTTTCAGAAAAATTCAGTTTACAACCCAAAGTACAAAATGCAACTTTCTTCCCTTTATAAATTTGCTCTGTCATATATCTAATAATAAGCCTGTAAAAATAATTCTTTATATTATACTACAGAAATTTTACTTTTTTTAAAGTTTAGCACGATAATTGATATTTTAGTGGACTAAAACAGATATTTGTTTAAATTTGATTTAAATTTGATTTATTTGGCAAATGATAAAACATTTTCTTTGTTAAAACGTATTATTTACTTTAGCGAATATTATACAACTAATATAATTTTCAAATTTTTAAAATGAATACAAAAAGAACAATTAGGTTTATGAAAAAGACAATTAAATTTTTACCTGTTATTGCAATTGCCATGGCAGGTTTGTTTACTGCTTGTGATGGAGGATTAATAGAGGACAACCCACCAACAATATCAGTCAATTCTCCAAGTACAGATACTACTGATGTTTATATTGGCGATTCTATCGATTTCACTGTTTCTATGTCATCCGAAACCGGTCTTGCTACTTTGAATACAGTAACAAATGAAGGAGGCGTAACTCTTACCGGAGGATTGAAACAATTTGCCGGTACTTCTGCTGAAACTGTTACAGTTACAGCAACTGTTGGCAGCGAAGTTGCTGACGGAACTGTTATTACAGTAACATTCACTGTTACAGATGAAGCAAAACAAGCAAGCACTCAGAAATACATTAAGGCAGTTCGTAAAGATACTCCTCTTTCTGCAGCTAAGGATTTTGAATGGAAACGTGTAGGAGGAACTCCTGCTACAGGCCTCGAAACATTCGGTTTAACATGGACAAGCAACACTGCTACCAACGCAATTATCAAGAAAGGTTCTGATAAATTTGTTGAACTTGATGCTACAACATGGGCTTCATTAACTTCACTTGAAGCTCTTAAAGCCGCCGTTAACGCTGCTACTGATATGGAAAGATGGGAAAAAGTTTCTGCTACTCAGGCATCACAAACTTATGATTATGTACTTGCTACTATCGTAAGCGGAAAATACTTCCTTATTCATGTTACCAACTCAACTGTTAAAGTATCTGATGTTGGCACAACTATTACTGTAACAGGCAAATACAAAGAATAATAAGATATTATTATAAAATTAAAGGCTGTTCAGTTTGAGCAGCCTTTTTTATTCTTAATAAGTTGTTAAAATCTTTAACCCAAAAAGCTCTGCCCCTATAGCTATTCACATATGTTTTTATTTATTTTTGTTTAGAAAACAATTTCTGTTTATGAGTGACTGGTCTGACAAAATAGAACAGCTAAGAAAAAAGTTATTCAAATACAGGTTAAAACCGCAATACCGGAAGAAATTCAGGATATTAGCCATCTCCGTAGTTGCTATATTGATGATTTTATGCCTGTGGACTCCAGTTGCTGATAAAATTCAATCTTTATCAAGACCTGAATCTTACGGAAGGATTAAAGTTGATAAATATCGCGACTTAAATTCTTTACACCTTAAATATGCCCGCAGAAACGGAGTATCGGCATTTAAAAATTCATCTTTACTACATAAAGCCTTGCCTGATTTTATTAGAAAAGACCGGCTCGTTAAAATAAAAAGCAACAAATACTATGTTGTCATGCACCTGAGCCATTCTCATCCATACCTTACCCCACAGGCTCAAAAGCTGCTTGACGACATTGGTAAAAGATTTCATAAGAAGCTGGAAGAAAAAGGAATGGGTAAATACAAATATCAGATAAGCTCACTCCTCAGAACAAAAGAAAGCCAGAAAAGCCTTAGCCGGTCAAATGTAAATGCTTCTTCTAATACATCTCACCTTTACGGGACTACTTTTGATATTGCTTATGCTTCTATTGTAAAAAGGCCGCTCCCCTGGATGAATATAAGGGTACAAGACCCAAAAGCTATTAAATGTTTATCCGAAGCAATTGGTGAACTCAGAAGAGAAGGACGCTGCGTGGTCGTCACCGAACGAATAGAAAAATGCTTTCATATCACGGTGAAGTATTAGACTTTTAGTATCAAGTATCAAGACACAATAATCAAGATTAAATAGTGTAAGCTTGTTGTTTTGCGCATCATGTTGATTATTGCCGTCATTGCGAGGAGGCACAACGAAGCAATCCATTGAATAACAGCAGTATAAATAGCAACCGATTGCCACGCTACGCTCGCAATGACGATACTAAACAGCAGATTTCTTTACAGCCATTGACAGTAGTCGCTATAATTCGGCACTACCCAATCTTGATTCTTGTGTCTTGATACTTGTGTCGGTAATTAACTTGCCTTCAATAATCTCATCCCTGCATTTTCCACTTTCTCACGGGCATATTTTTCAGATATCGTGAAGGTCTTCTTATTATCAGACGGCATTTCAAACATGGCATCTGTCATTATAGTTTCACAAATAGACCTCAGTCCTCTGGCACCCAATTTATATTCTACAGCTATTCCAACGATATAATCAAGAGCCTTATCTTCAAAACTGAGTTTGATATTATCAAGTTCAAATAGCTTGATATATTGCTTTACTATAGCATTCTTGGGCTCAGTAAGTATTCTCCTTAAAGCTGCAGGATCGAGCGGGTCAAGATATGTAAGAACAGGAAGCCTGCCTATTATTTCAGGTATGAGACCAAATGCCTTAAGGTCCATAGGGGCAACATACTGCATCAGGTTGTCCCTGTCGATATGGGCAGTTCCTTCAATTGCACTATAGCCAACTACCTTTGTGTTCATTCTTTGAGCTATTTTCCTTTCTATTCCGTCAAAAGCTCCTCCGCAAATGAAAAGTATATTCTTGGTGTTAACAGCTATCATTTTTTGCTCAGGATGCTTTCTTCCTCCCTGTGGCGGTACATTTACCACCGAACCTTCAAGAAGCTTCAGCAAACCTTGTTGCACTCCTTCTCCTGAAACATCTCTTGTGATTGAAGGATTGTCTCCTTTTCTTGCAATCTTATCTAACTCATCAATAAAAACTATCCCTTTTTCTGCGGCCTCTACATTATAATCAGCCACCTGAAGCAATCTTGTCAATAGACTTTCAATGTCTTCTCCCACATAACCTGCTTCAGTAAGGACAGTTGCATCAACAATTGTAAAAGGTACATGTAGCATTCTGGCTATTGTCCTGGCCAGTAAAGTTTTCCCGGTACCAGTTGGTCCAACCAATATAATGTTCGACTTTTCAATTTCAGTTTCATCATTACCTACTTTCTGTCCCAACCTTTTATAATGGTTGTAAACAGCTACCGACAATATTTTCTTTGCATGTTCCTGACCAATCACATACTGGTCAAGGAATTCCTTTATTTGTTTAGGTTTTAAAAGTTCAATCTTCGATAAGTCGAATGTTTTTTTACCCCTAAATTCCTCCTCTACAATGGCATATGCCTGTTCAATACAACGATCGCATATATGCCCGTCGATACCGGCTATCAGGAGTTCTGTCTCAGATTTACTTCTCCCGCAAAACGAACACTTATCTGTTGCTTTTCCCATTTGTTATTTTTTATCTCTAACCAAAACCTGGTCTATCATTCCATATTCAACAGCCTCATTAGCTGTCATCCAGTAATCCCTGTCTGAATCTTTTTCTACCTTCTCATATGGGTTACCTGAATGTTTAGCAATTATCTCGTATAATTCCTTTTTCATTTTCATTATCTCACGGGCTGTAATTTCAATATCTGAAGCTTGCCCCTGAGCACCTCCCATCGGCTGATGAATCATTATCCTTGAATGAGTAAGTGCAGAACGTTTACCAGCCGAACCTGCCGTAAGCAATACAGCTCCCATTGAAGCTGCCATCCCGGTACATATTGTTGCAACAGGTGAAGAAATAAACTGCATTGTATCGTATATGCCTAGTCCTGCATGTACAGCCCCTCCCGGTGTGTTGAAATATATCTGTATGTCCTTCCCCGGATCTGTTGAATCAAGGAAAAGAAGCTGTGCCTGTATGATATTGGCTACATAATCATCGATCGGAACACCAAGAAAGATTATCCTGTCCATCATCAACCTTGAAAATACGTCCATCGTTGCTATATTCAACTGACGTTCCTCAATTATCGTCGGCGATATGTAATTGCCATAAACTGATGATACATATTTATCGAGACCCTGACTGTTTATTCCTAAATGTCGGGTTGCATATTTACTGAATTCTTTTTTCTGATCCATCAAAGTGAATTTTAGAGGTTAAACAAAAGTTTTTTCTTTTATTAATTTGACTACAAATTTAGCAAAAATTACAATAGTTGAGTTTTATCTTTCTTTATTGAAGTATTCTTAACAGAACTCAACTGATTGTAAAATATTCAATAAAAAAGCCGGCTCTTATTGTCCGGCTTTAGTTTATTTTATTTTTCAAAAAGTTTTTCAAAATCCTCTTTGGTGACTTCCTTTTCTTCCTGGGCCGTTTTTGACTTCACAACTTCTATAACCTTGTCATCAAGTTTTTTGTTGTATAATCTGTTACGGTCTTCTTTCTTTTCAAGCATTTGTTTGGCGAAACCATCAAGATGCTGAACAGGAATATCGAACATTCCGTATTGACGGAACTGAGCTGCTGCCACTTCCCTTGCAAGTGCAATAACTTCTTCCTCTTCTACCTTGATTTCGTTTTCCTTTACAATCTTCTCCTTGATTATCTGCCATTTCAAATCAACAAGGAAATGAGGAAATTCAGCGTCGAGCTCTTCCTGCTTCAATTCTTTGTTAGTTGCAATAAGCCATCTCTTTAAGAAATCTTCAGGGAAATCGGTTTTCACTTTGCCCATTATAACTTCACGGGCATCCATACCAAATTTATAATCGCTTGAAGATTCATATGCCATTGCTATTTCTTCTGAAATCTTACTGCGGAAAGCACTTTCATCTTTTATTTCAGTTTCTTCCCCGTATACTTTCTTGAAAAGATCTTCATTAATTACAGAAGGAACGAACTTATGTATTTCCTTAACTTCAATTTTGAATTCACCTTCTACATTTTCAGCATCTTTCTTGTCAATATTAAGAAGATATGCCAATTCAGTATTATTAGGATAAGCCTTTCTGATATCGAAAACAATAATGTCTCCAACCTTCTTGCCGATAAAATTCTTCTTTATCTCTTCATCTTTAATGATGTCGATTGAAATAAGGGCCATTTCAGCTT
>CAYUEI010000150.1:0-7334 GCA_964443445.1 uncultured Prolixibacteraceae bacterium
AAGGGGTTTTTAAGCCCCTTTTTTATTTTCTTCACTTTTATCTAAACATGCCTTCACGAAAGCTACAAATAAAGGATTTGGCCTTAAAACAGTACTACTATATTCCGGGTGATATTGAACACCAATAAACCATGGATGATTTTCTAGTTCCATTGCTTCTACAAGTCCGGTATCAGGATTTATTCCAACAGGTTTCATCCCTTTTTCAATAAACTTGCTTAAATATTTGTCATTGAACTCGTAACGATGGCGGTGTCTTTCATTAATAAGCTCGCTTTGATATGCATCATATAACTTACTGCCCTTTTTAACTTCACAAGCGTAAGATCCAAGACGCATTGTCCCTCCCATGTTTGTAATGCCCTTTTGTTCTTCCATGAGATCAATTACAGGATATTTAGTTGTTTCATTCATTTAAGTTGAATCGGCATCCTGCATACCCAGTACATTTCTTGCAAATTCTATAACTGAGATTTGCATTCCCAGACAAACCCCAAAATATGGAATTTTATTTTCTCTTGCATATTTTGCAGCTTCAATTTTTCCACTTATACCTCTATGCCCAAAACCAGGAGCAACAAAAATTCCATCAAGATTTTTAAAGCATTCATCAATGTTTTTACTGTTAATATCTTCTGAATGTATCCAGTGAACATTAACCTTACATTCGTTGACAGCCCCTGCATGTATGAATGATTCAGCAATAGATTTATACGCATCATGCAATTCTACATATTTTCCTACCAATCCAATTTCAATAGATTTCTTAGGGCTTTTCAATTTTTCTATAAATAAATTCCAATCCTTTAACTCCGGTTCCTTGTCAATTGGAAGATTAAATTTCTTTAAAACAATTATATCCAGATTCTCTTCTTTCATTTTTAAAGGCACTTCATAAATAGTCGATACATCAATTGATTGAACGACTGCGTCTTTTTCAACATTACAGAAAAGCGCAACTTTTTCTTTTAAAGAAGTGCTTAATTCGTGTTCAGTCCTAAGTACAAGAATGTCTGGTTGTACTCCAATTTCCAACAATGCTTTTACAGAGTGTTGTGTTGGCTTGGTTTTTAACTCTCCCGAAGCATTTAAGAACGGGACAAGTGTTAAATGAATTGCCATCGCCGATTTACCCATTTCCCATTTTAACTGTCTGACGGCTTCTATATATGGTAACGATTCAATGTCTCCAACCGTACCTCCTATTTCTGTAATTACAAAATCAAACTTTCCTTTATTCCCAAGATATTTAATGTTCATCTTAATCTCATCAGTTATATGAGGAATTATCTGAACTGTCTTGCCCAAATAATCTCCTCTTCTTTCTTTATTTATTACTGATTGATATATCCTGCCGGTTGTAATATTATTGGCTTGCGATGTTGGTGAATTAAGAAATCTTTCATAGTGCCCTAAATCAAGATCGGTCTCAGCTCCATCCTGTGTGACATAACATTCTCCATGCTCATAAGGATTTAATGTCCCTGGATCGATATTAATATATGGATCTAATTTTTGAATTGTTACTGAATATCCTCTGGCTTGGAGAAGCTTTGCCAAAGAAGCTGATAATATCCCTTTCCCTAATGATGATGTCACTCCTCCGGTGACAAAAATATACTTTGTTAACATATTTTGTAAATATAAATAAGTTACTTATTAGTTAAAAACATTGACAAAAAGACAGTATAAGCATTTTATAGATGATAAATATCTGCAAAAATAGTATTTAATATTAACTCGAAATTAATAATTAAGCAAATATTTAATATTTTTTTGGCGAAAAGAAACATCTGAGATCATTTAGGTTATGTTTGTGTGTGTAGAATTGCAAAAAGACAATAAAAAGCATAAAAGAAAGCAAAAAGATTTATTAACCTTGAATAAAATGATAATATGTCAACATTAAGATTTAAAGTGGTCGAAGATGCTTTTAAGAAGAAAGCACTTCCTGTTACAGCTCCTTCTAAACTAACATCTGATTATTATGGGAAATATGTATTCACCCATTCAACGATGGAAAAGTATCTTTCAAAAGATATTATCAAGTCATTGGATGAAGCTGTTGATAAAGGTATAACACTTGACCGTAAGATTGCAGATAGTGTTGCTACCGGAATGAAAATGTGGGCAATGGAATTAGGAGCAACTCATTATACTCACTGGTTCCAGCCACTTACTGACGGTACTGCTGAAAAACACGATTCTTTTATTGATTACAAAGGAGCTCCGGGAGAATCAATAATTGAAGATTTTTCAGGAAAATTGCTCGCCCAGCAAGAACCCGATGCTTCGTCATTCCCAAGTGGAGGAATTAGAAGTACTTTTGAAGCTCGTGGGTATACTGCCTGGGATCCGTCTTCTCCCGCTTTTGTGGTTGACGACACTCTTTGTATTCCAACAATTTTTATTTCATATACCGGTGAATCACTCGACCTTAAAGCCCCTTTATTAAAAGCCCTTTCTGCAGTTGATAAAGCAGCAACAGCTGTATGTCAAATGTTTGATCCTAATGTTAATAAAGTGTTTGCCTATTTGGGATGGGAACAAGAATATTTTCTTATCGATGAAGGACTTTATGCTGCACGACCTGATCTTTTGCTTACCGGCCGTACTTTAATGGGACACGAATCGGCTAAAAATCAACAGCTTGAAGATCATTATTTCGGAGCTATCCCAAGTAGAGTTGCTGCTTATATGAAGGATATTGAATATGAGGGATATAAATACGGTATACCTCTTAAAACACGCCATAACGAAGTCGCTCCTAATCAGTTTGAATTAGCTCCGATTTTTGGAGAATGTAATCTTTCTGTTGATCAAAACCTTATTATTATGGCTATCATGAAGAAAGTTGCCCGTCGTCATGGTTTCCGGTTATTGTTACATGAAAAACCATTCTCTGGAATTAACGGTTCAGGAAAACATAACAACTGGTCACTTGGTACTGATACAGGTGTTGGATTACTTACACCGGGAAAAACCCCTGAAGAAAACCTGCAGTTTGTTACTTTTCTTGTAAATATTTTGATGGCTGTGTATAAAAATAATGCTCTGCTTAAGGCCTCAATAATGTCAGCTCAAAATGCTCACCGTCTTGGTGCTAATGAAGCTCCACCTGCCATTATTTCTGCTTTCCTTGGTAGTCAGATAACTTCTATACTGGATAAGTTGGAAAATAGCTCAAGTGAAGAAGCAATTATTGTTGATGACAAGAAGAAACTTAAGCTTGGTATTGCACATATCCCTGAAGTCTTACTTGATAATACCGATCGTAACCGTACTTCACCTTTTGCATTTACTGGAAACCGTTTTGAATTCCGGGCTGTAGGATCTTCCGCTAACTGTTCTTCCGCTATGATTGCACTTAATGCTGCTGTCGCTGCCCAGTTGGTAGAATTTAAAGCAGAAGTAGATCGAAAGATAGCATCTGGTATCGAAAAGGAAAAGGCAATTTTTGATTTGATAAAATGCTATATAAAAACTTCAAAACCGATCAGATTTGATGGAAATGGTTATTCTGAAGAATGGAAAGTTGAAGCCGCAAGTCGTGGCCTTGATTGTCAAACCTCTGCTCCTTTAATCTTTGATGCATTTACCTCAGATGAATCTGTTAAAATGCTTACCGGTCTTAACGTTTTTACTGAAAAAGAACTTCATGCCAGAAATGAAGTGAAGTGGGAAACTTATACTAAAAAGATTCAGATTGAATCAAGAGTATTAGGAGACCTTGCAATAAATCATATTATACCTGTCGCAACTCGCTACCAATCAATGCTTCTTGATAATGTGTTTAAAATCAAATCAGTTTATAGTCCGGAAAAAGAAAGGGAATTATCTGCAATGGATCGTCAGATTATTGAAGAAATAGCTTTGCACGTTAGCTTCATTAAAGAAAAAGTTGATCAAATGATTGAAGCCCGTAAAGTAGCAAATAAAATTGAAGGAGAGAAAGACAAGGCATTAGCTTATCACGATTGCATTCTTCCATATTTTGACAAAATCAGGTACCACATTGATAAACTTGAAATGATTGTCGATAACGAAATGTGGACTTTACCCAAATACAGAGAGTTATTGTTTATTCGATAGACTTCTGATTTTTTAAATAAAAGAGCAGTGGGTTTTACTGCTGCTCTTTTAATCTTTAATTTCTTAATTGATTGCTTATATGAAAGGTGAAATTATAAAGGGAAATAGGTTAGAGGATGGTTTATACTCTTCTGAATTTGAGCACGATGCTTGTGGTGTTGGGTTGTTGGCAAATATCAACGGCAATAAATCGCACGATATTGTTGAAAAAGGACTTCAGGTGCTGGAAAATATGGTGCACAGAGGAGCTGAAGGAGCAGATGTGAAATCAGGTGACGGAGCAGGTATTTTAGTTCAGATTCCCCATGAATTTATATTACTTCAGGGTATACCGGTTCCTGAAAAAGGAAAATATGGCACAGGCTTGATTTTTTTTCCTAAAGAACAAAAGGAATATTCGCTTTGTCTGCAAATGATGAAGGAAATTTTAGAAAAAGAAGGCTTGACATTGCTTAGTTTAAGAGATGTCCCGGTTAATAGTGAAATCCTTGGCGAAACTTCAGGTGCCAACGAACCTTTGATTAAACAAGTTTTTATAACAGGTGGAATTAATCAGGAAGATCTGGAAAGGAAATTATTCCTTGTGCGAAAAAAGATTGAAAAGGCAACTTTATTATCCTCACTAAAACAAAAACGTACATTCTATATAGTAAGCCTTTCAACCAAAAGAATTATTTATAAAGGGATGCTCACTTCTCATCAGTTAAGGGAATATTATCCCGATCTTTCTAATGTTTATTTTACCAGTGGATTAGCTCTTGTTCATTCCAGATTTAGTACAAATACTTTTCCAACCTGGGATTTAGCTCAACCATTTCGTCTACTCGGACATAACGGAGAAATCAACACTATCAGAGGAAACAGGTTCTGGATAGAAGCCAGAGAAAGTATTTTACAATCAGATCTTTTAGGCGATTTGAATGAAATTTTACCTCTGATCCAACCGGGAATGAGCGATAGCGCTTCTTTAGATAATATTCTCGAGTTTCTGGTTATGTCCGGAAAGAGCCTTCCTCATGCTTTAGCTATGTTAATTCCTGAAAGCTGGAACGATAAAAACCCTATATCTGATGATCTGAAATCATTTTATGAATATCATAGCATTTTAATGGAACCATGGGACGGACCCGCAACTCTTCTTTTTTCTGATGGACGTTATGCAGGCGGATTGCTTGATAGAAACGGACTTAGACCTGCCCGATATCTTATTACAAAAGATGATATGATAGTAGTTGCTTCAGAGGTAGGTGTTATCTCATTTGATCCTTCTGTAATTAAAGAAAAAGGCCGATTAAAACCCGGCAAAATGTTAATGATCGATACTGAAGAAGGAAAAGTTTTTTATGATACTGAATTGAAAGAAACATTATCTAAAGAATATCCATATAAAGATTGGCTTAGTAAAAACAGAATAAGTCTTGATTCAATTTCATCAGGCAGGAATGTTAAATATGGCATAGAAAACTTTCCAAACCATCTTAAGGTATTTGACTATAGCAGGGAAGATATTGAAAGATTAATGATTCCCATGGCTAGCGATGGAAAAGAACCTGTGTCTTCTATGGGTAACGATACTCCTCTTGCAGTTTTATCAAACAAACCTCAGTTGTTGTTTTCGTATTTCAGGCAATTGTTCGCTCAGGTTACAAACCCTCCAATTGATCCAATACGTGAAGAACTTGTAATGTCTTTAACTTTATATATTGGTGCACAGGAAGGTAACCTGCTGGAACCTTCTCCTGATCTTTGCAAAATGGTAAAGCTTTCTAGTCCGGTACTTACCAACACTGAATTTGATATTCTTAAAAATTTACGCTACAAAGGCTTTAAGGCTTTAACTCTTCCAATGTTATTTAACCCTGCAGAAGGAAGTTCTGCATTGGAGAAAGCTGTTGATGAACTTTGCCATAAGGCAGAACAAGCAGTTAATGATAAATACCATTATATAATATTAAGCGATAGAGGGGTTGACGAAAATAATGTTCCAATTCCTTCTTTACTGGCTGTTTCTGCTGTTCATCATTACCTGATTGAGAAAAGAAAAAGAATGCAGATTGCGGTAGTCGTTGAAACAGCTGAACCCCGTGAGGTTATGCATTTTGCCCTTTTATTCGGATACGGAGCTACCGCTGTTAACCCTTATTTGTCTTTTGCAATTCTTGAGGAACTAGTTAATAAGCATGAGTTACAATTAGATTTTCATACCGCTGAAAAGAATTATATCAAATCTATTAATAAGGGATTGTTGAAAGTAATTTCTAAAATGGGAATCTCAACTATCCGAAGCTACAGGGGTGCTCAGATTTTTGAAGCTGTTGGACTATGTTCCAGACTTTTGAGTAAATATTTCAGGGGTACTTCATCAAGGATTGAAGGTATTGATATCGAGGATATTGCTAAAGAAGCTATTAGTAATCACACTAAGGCTTTTGAAATTGTTGATAATAGTAATTACTTGGAAAATAAAGGTGTATATTCTTATAGGAAAGATGGCGAACAACATGCTTGGAATCCGGAAACAATATCATTGCTTCAGTTGTCAACCCGAATGGGCAGTTATAAAAAGTTTAAAGAATATACTAATCTGGTTGACTCTAAACCTGAACCAATTTTTTTAAGGGATTTTATGAAGTTGAAAAAACAAGATAGAATTCCTATTGATAATGTTGAACCGATTTCTGAGATTACCAAACGTTTTGTTACAGGTGCAATGTCTTATGGTTCAATTAGCAGGGAAGCTCATGAAGCTCTTGCAATTGCAATGAATATTTTAGGTGGTAAAAGCAATACAGGTGAAGGCGGAGAGGACCCGGTTCGTTTCAAAATAAGTGAAGATGGTCTGAGCAGAAGAAGTGCAATTAAACAAGTTGCTTCAGGAAGATTTGGAGTAACAGCTGAATATTTAATAAATGCTGATGAACTTCAAATTAAAATTGCTCAGGGGGCTAAACCTGGAGAGGGGGGGCAATTGCCTGGATATAAGGTTGATAATATCATTGCAAAAACAAGACACTCTATTCCTGGTATTTCTTTGATTTCGCCTCCCCCTCATCACGATATTTACTCTATTGAAGATCTTGCTCAGTTGATTTTCGATCTTAAAAATGTAAACCCAAATGCAAGAATAAGTGTGAAGCTTGTTTCAGAAAGCGGGGTTGGTACAATTGCTGCCGGGGTGGCAAAAGCAAAAGCAGATATGATTCTTATCAGTGGTTGTGAAGGAGGAACCGGTGCAAGCCCTT
>CAYUEI010000151.1:0-7329 GCA_964443445.1 uncultured Prolixibacteraceae bacterium
GCTGAAAATTACAAAAAAAAATATAGAATCAGCAAATCTATACAGTTATTTCTCCCCTCATATTTTTATTTATGCTTTTTCTTATTTCTTCTACGTTTATTCCTTGTCCCAATAAATACATCAGTTTTGTTACAGCTGCCTCCGTTGTCATGTCATAGCCGCTTATAACCCCAGCCTCTAAAAGATTTAAACTGGTCTCATACAGACCCATAGACACTTTCCCTCCTGCACACTGACTTATGTTTAAAACGATTACCCCCTTGTCTACTGCCTTCTTTAGTGTCTTGGTCATCCATGATATGTTAGGAACATTTCCGCTGCCAAACGATTCTAAAATAATTCCCTTTAATCCTTTTATCGATATTATATTTTCCATTATCGGCCTGTTGATGCCCGGAAATATCTTTATAATTACAACATGAGTATCAAGCTGATTGTTGATCCTGAGCTCTTCATCGTCAGGTTTCATTATAAACTCTTCATAATAATGAATGTCTACTCCTGCCTTTGCCAAAGGAGGATAATTCTTTGAATCGAAAGCCCTGAACTGCTCAGAATCAATCTTTGAAGTACGATTCCCTCTTAGCAATAACGAATCGAAGTATATACAAACTTCAGGCACCATTGCGCTACCATCAGCTTTCTTTGCTGCTGCTATCTCAACTGCCGTAAGCAGATTTTCCTTCCCGTCAGTCCTCAAAACTCCAATTGGCAACTGCGATCCTGTGAAAATAACCGGCTTACTAAGGTTTTCAAGCATAAAACTTAATGCTGAAGCTGTATACGACATCGTATCAGTACCATGCAGAACCACAAATCCGTCGAACTTCTTATAATTGGCGTAAATAATTAGTGAAAGCTTATTCCAATGTTCAGGTGTTATATTTGAGGAATCAAGGGCAGGCTCAAATGATATTGATGAAATTTCATATCCAAACTTCAATAACTGTGGTATCTCATTTGAAAGCTGTTCAAAATTAACCGGTAGCAAAGAACCGTCTTCCGGTCGCTGAACCATTCCTATGGTACCCCCGGTATATATTATCAGAATTGAAGGCCTCATAATTATGTTTCGACAAATTTAAATTAATTTGCCCAATGCATAATTATATTTAAAAGGTATTGTGTTAAACCGATTTTAATTTTTCAAATATCTGCAATGCAGAATAATCTGTTACCAGTTCTATTTCCTTTGCAGGCATTGAAAATACCTCCGATATTTTTTGAAGAATCAATGGAAGATATCCGCTTTCATTTCTTTTACCTCTGTAAGGAACCGGTGCCAGATAAGGCGAATCAGTCTCCATTACTATATCAATAGGCTTCAAATTAGCAATAACGGCATCCACTCCTGAATTTTTAAACGTTACTGTTCCTCCTACTCCAATTTTGAACCCCATATCCAATACTTCCCTGGCCTGCTCATAATTTCCGGAAAAACAATGAAATATCCCTTTCATCCCTTGAACATATTCAAGCTTCAGGTTTTTCATTACAGTTTCAAAGGAATCCCTGACATGAATGACAACCGGCATTTTTAGTTCAGCTGCTCTTTTAAGTTGCTGACGGAAAACGTATTCCTGTTCTTCAACAAAAGTTTTGTCCCAGAATAAATCAATACCAATCTCCCCTATTCCGTAAAATTCTCTTTTATTGAGCCAATAGTTAAAAACTTCAAGTTCCTGCTCAAAATCGTCCTTAACTGATGTAGGGTGTATCCCTATCAATGGAAAACAAATATCAGAATAATTATCAGCTATATCGAGCATTGGCTTTATTGATGAGCTGTCGATGTTCGGCGTAATTATCTTACTGACTCCGGCTTCCTTTGCCCTGATGATCACTTCATTAATTTCGTTACGGTAATCCTCAGAATAAATATGTGAATGTGTATCTATCAAAATAATAAATTTCGACAAAAATATGATTAAAGGGTATGTAAGTAAATATTTTAAAAAAAAGAAATCGTTATTTTATCATTAACTTAATCTTTCCTGCTGAACCTAAACAGATATTATCTATAGAAAGAATCAAATATTTAAAATGTGTACCAATTTCAGGGTAGGACAGGGTAGGACAAATAGCTACCTCATCCGTACCTCATCCGTACCTCCTACCTATCAAACACCATAAGAATCGGAGGATTGTAGTATTTGGTACGAATAAGGTACGAATATGCTATGAACAAAAAAGGCGAAGCATTAACCTACGACTCAGTCGTCCAACAGAACTAAGTCGAAACAGAATTGCTTAGTAATTCCAATATTTTTACAATTTTAGAACCATTATTTAAAAAAATAGTGATAATTTGCCGGAAAAGCTATTTATCAATATTTATTGTAAGGTAAGAATGGATTTCCCTTTTAGGACAGAAGTTAAATTAAATGAAGCAGACAAGGATTTGAACTACATGACACCGGTTTTTTTCATAGGTTCATGTTTTTCAGATAACATTGGCAGGAAGCTTGAAAAAAGCAAATTCCCTGTTTTGCTTAATCCTTTTGGGGTGTTGTATAATCCAATTTCAATATACAGTGCGTTAAAAGCAATAATCGACAAAAAACATATTACTGGAAATAATCTTGTATTTCATAACAACTTGTTTCATTCATTCTTGTTTCATGGTTCATTTTCAAGTACTTCTTCTGAAAAATTAATAAAGAAATGCAATGAAGTAATTGAAGAAGCAAATGAGTTTTTGAAGAAAAGCAGTTATATTTTTATAACATTCGGGACTTCATTTGTTTATGAATATAAGGAGACAGGTGAAATTGTATCTAATTGCCATAAAATACCTGATTCTGCTTTCAAACATTACAGGCTTACGGTGGATCAGACAGTAAGCAAATGGAATCGGCTTATTAGCGAATTAAGGCAAATTAATCCTGAACTTCAGATAATTTTTACTGTAAGTCCGGTAAGGCATTTTAAGGATGGAGCACATGAGAATCAATTGAGCAAGTCAGTATTGCTGCTTGCCATAGATGAGATTATCAAAGAAAACAACCAACAGGGAATAAGTTATTTCCCTGCCTATGAAATAATGAACGATGAATTACGCGATTACAGGTTTTATTCCGAAGATATGGTACATATATCAGAAACGGGGGTAAACTATATATTTGAGCAATTCAGGAAATGTTTTTTCAAGTCAGGCACTCTTGAATGTATGAAAGAAATAAATGAGATCGTAAGGGCAGGAGAACACAGGATATTGAACCCTGACCCTGTTTCGCTCAATAAGTTCAGGGATACAATGATAGGTAAGATTGAAAAACTGAGTTCTGCTTATCCATTTATTAATTTTAATAAAGAACTTGAACATTTTAAAAATCTTAGTTACATTGAGTGATGTTTTTGCATAAATTTATAAAGAGTTTAATCTATAACAAATTTAGTGAATGAGTTACCTTAAATTTGATAAACAACAGCTTGTTAATCTGGAATATTCATTATTGAGGGAAGTTCTGCAGACTAACCGTGCAGGTTCATACAGTTGCACCACCTTGTCGGGGTGTAATACAAGAAAGTACCATGGTTTGCTGATTTGTCCGAATGAATCGCTTGACGGTGGCAAGCATGTTTTGCTTTCATCACTTGATGCAACGATAATACAGCATGGAGCAGAATTCAATCTTGGGATACATAAATATCAGGGAGAGCAATTTGAACCAAAGGGTCATAAATATATAAGGGATTTTGAATTTGACATTATTCCTATAACTACATACCGAGTTGGAGGTGTTATTTTCAAGCAGGAAGTACTTCTTGTTGAAGAGGCAGAACAGGTGCTGATAAAATATACGCTTGTTGATGCACATTCTCCAACAACATTAAGACTTAAGCCTTTCGTTGCATTCAGGAATATGCATTCATTATGCCATTCCAATATGTCTGCCAACACAAAATATCAAACTGCACCTAATGGCATTAAGATTCAGTTATACGAAGGTTATCCATTCCTTCACATGCAGATGTCGAAAAAGGCTGAATATATAGCTAATCCTCACTGGTATTATAACCTTGAGTATATGAAGGACAGGTCGAGAGGATATGAATATCTTGAGGATCAATATGTTCCCGGATATTTTGAGGTTGACATCAAAAAGGGGGAAAGCATAATATTTTCTGCGTCGACAGAAGAAATAAAAACTTCGGAATTAAAAAACAAGTTCGCAGATGAGTTGTGGAATAAGACTCCAAGGAATAGCTTTTTCAATTGCCTTCTGAATGCTGCGGAACAATTTGTGATAAAAAAACCATCAGTCACAGATATCCAGGCAGGATATCCATGGTATATGGGAAGGGTCAATCAAACCTTTGTTGCTTTGCCGGGATTATCAATTGCATTGAATGATTCTGAATTAATTGAAAAGATCATCGACAACAACGTTTCAAGGTTAAGAAACGGATTGTTTCCAAAGAGATGGGGCAGGTTTGGTTCTGCCTATGATTCGGCAGATGCTCCTTTATGGTTTTTCTGGGCAATAGAAAAGCTCACAGATGAATTGGGCGGAAGGAAGAAAGTCTGGACCAAGTATAAGGACGTCTTCATTTCGATATTAAATGCTTATCGAAACGGAACTGACTTCAACATAAAGATGAATGAAGCCGGGCTGATTTGTACCAATTATATGGGGATAGCCCTTTCCTGGATGAATGCATATTCAAACGGGATGCCTGTTACCCCGCGTTACGGATGCGCTGTTGAAATAAATGCCCTTTGGTATAATGCTATCTGCTTTGCCCTTGAGTTGGCAACAGAAGCAAATGATAAAACATTCACAAAAGACTGGAAAGTAATTATAAATATTACCGGAGAATCTTTCAGAAAAGAATTCTGGAACGAAGAAAAGGGTTACCTTGCTGATTGCACATATAATGGAGTAGCAGACTGGTCGATAAGGCCAAATCAGATAATAGCCACTGCTTTAAAATATACTCCTTTAACAAAAGAGATGAAGAAATCAATCATCAGTATTGCAAAAAGAGAGCTGCTTACTCCAAGGGGAATAAGAACATTATCTCCAAGAGATGAAAGGTATATTGGAACTTATGAAGGCAACGAAGAACAAAGAGAACAAGCTATTCACCAGGGAACAGTACACCCCTGGCTGGTTGGATTTTTCATTGAAGGCTACTTGCTGATACATCAAAGAGGAGGTTTATCATTTACTAAGACAATAATGGAGGGCTTTGAGGAAGAGATGAACAATCATTGCATCGGAACAATCTCGGAGCTATATAACGGTAATCCTCCGCATACAGGCAAGGGAGCTATTTCACAAGCGTGGAACATAGGTGAAATTCTTCGAGCGTATCAGATAATAGATAATTGTGAAAACAAAGCCTTATAACATGAAAGTATTAATGTTCGGTTGGGAGTTTCCTCCACATATCTCAGGAGGGTTAGGGACAGCTTGTTATGGGCTCACTAAAGGTTTGTCCAATTTTAAAGATATAGAAATTATTTTTGTTGTCCCCAAAGCTTATGGTGATGAAGATCAGTCATCAATGAAGCTTATAGGAGCCGGCGATGTACAGATAACAAAAAAGAAGATATTCTTCAACGATTATCAGTCAAAGATTGATTATTTCGAAGTTGATTCAGCAATAGTTCCCTATACTGATCCTGAAGAGTTCTGGCAATTAAAAAGCTCTAAATATTCTAACCGCACTAAATTTGTTGAAACAGATGATTTCGGAAAGATAAAGTTCTCTGGTAAATACGGATCGAACCTTATAAATGAAATATACAACTATGCTATTGTTGCCGAAACAATAGCTCAGGATGTTGAGTTCGACATAATACATGCACACGACTGGCTGGCGTATCCTGCCGGGATAGCAGCAAAAAAAACATCAGGTAAGCCGTTGGTAATTCACGTACATGCAACCGATTTCGACAGAAGCGGGGGAAGTGTAAATCCTCAGGTTTATTCAATTGAAAAAGAAGGGATGGACTTTGCCGATAAGATAATTACTGTAAGTAATCTGACCAGACAAATAGTAATTGAAAAATACGGTATAGATCCTAAAAAAGTAATCACTGTCTATAATGCTGTAGAGCCGGTAAACATTGAAAAGAAAAAAGCCCTTAAAAAGGGAATGGAAGACAAGATAGTAACATTTCTTGGAAGGATAACCATGCAGAAAGGGCCGGAATATTTTATTGAAGCAGCATATAAAGTTTTAAAAAGGACCAAGAATGTCAGGTTTGTAATGGCCGGCAGCGGAGACATGATGAATGCAATGATTCGCCGGGCGGCCCAGCTTAAGATTACAGATCATTTTCATTTTACAGGATTTCTCAGGGGTGATGATGTATTTCACATGTTCAGTATGAGCGATGTATACGTAATGCCATCAGTTTCTGAACCATTTGGTATTTCTCCACTTGAGGCTATGCAATCTGATGTACCGGTCATAATTTCAAAACAATCGGGAGTAGCAGAGATACTCAAACATGCAATTAAGATTGACTTCTGGGATGTAAATGCAATGGCTGACGCTATATATTCAATAGTAAAATATCCTGCATTATCGACTGAATTTAAAAAACATACGAGAATAGAAGTAGATAATCTACAATGGAAGAATTCAGCAAAAAATGTAAGGGACATATATATGGCAGCTTTAAAAGCTGCAAAAAGAAAACACTAAAATTAAAACAAGATTAAAAAATATAAAGATATAAAAGCATGAAGACGATTTGCTTATATTTCCAGGTTCATCAACCCTTTCGTTACAGACGTTACCGTTTTTTCGATATTGGAAATGATCATTATTATTATGACGATTATGCTAATGAGACTATTCTTCAAAAAGTATCGAGGGATTGTTATCTGCCTGCCAACAAGATACTTCTGGAAGCAATAAAAAAGCATAAAGGTAAGTTTAAAGTGGCCTTTTCACTTTCAGGAATTGCCCTTGAACAATTTGAACTTTATGCACCTGAAGTGCTTGATTCATTTAAAGAATTAGCGAAAACCGGATGTGTTGAGTTCCTGTCGGAGACTTATTCACATTCACTTGTTTCATTGAAGAGCAGAGATCTTTTCTTATCACAAATAATAAAGCATGATAATCTGATTGAAAAGTATTTTGGTATCCGCCCTCAGGTATTTCGAAATACAGAAATGATTTATTCAGATGAGATTGGAAATATGATATGCGATTTTGGTTTTAAGGGGATGTTAACAGAAGGGGCAAAGCATATACTTGGATGGAAGAGTCCGAATTATCTATATAACAATGCAATAAATCCCCGATTAAAAGTATTGTTGCGTAACTTCAAACTCAGTGATGACATATCTTTTAGGTTTTCTA
>CAYUEI010000152.1:0-7172 GCA_964443445.1 uncultured Prolixibacteraceae bacterium
CCATCTATAACGATAAAATCATTACCCATTATTCTGCGACAGCGACCTCTAAGTTTTATTTTCTTTCTACAGACTTTCTTTTAAATTATTACTTGCCCTTCGGAAATAATACTAATTATAGGCTTTATGGAGGATTACGTACTGATTTCTTGATTAAGCAAAGTGATAATTTCATAACGAATGATACTAGATATGCGGGATTCAATAAATTAATGTTCAACTATGTAGGAGGTATTGGATTTGATTTCGGGAAGAGGATATTTCTTGAATTGGAATATTCAAACCACATTAACAATTTTGTCAATACCGACTATATGTGGGTGAAATATGGAGCCTTTTCTATGAATCTGGGCTGCTATCTTTTCTGAAGTATAAAAATCTTGCAATTCCAAAGTTGATGGCTTGTAATTTCAAAGTCGGAGGCTTGCAATTTCAAAGTTAAGAGCTTGCAAATTCAAAGTTTATTGTATATTTGCATTGTAATTCAAATACATATGACAATAAATAGAGAAATACAAAAATCAATAAGAAAGTATCTTGGAAAATATCCTGTCTTAGCAGTTACAGGTCCCCGACAATCGGGAAAAACTACAATGTTAAAAGCAATGCTGACAGACTACAGGTATGTAAGTTTAGAAAATCCTGACATAAGAAGTTTTGCTGAAGATGATCCAAACGGATTTCTCAAGATCTTCGATAAACATGTAATCTTTGATGAGGTACAAAGGGTTCCTTCTCTATTCTCATATATCCAAACCATAGTTGATGAAAGCAAAATCATGGGACAATTTATTTTATCAGGTTCCCAGAATTTTAATTTAATGCAAAACATTTCTCAAAGTTTAGCAGGCAGGGTTGCGCTATTCAAGTTATTTCCATTCGATTTTTCTGAATTAAAATCAGAAGGTCTTTTGGACAATGATTATATTTCAGCAATGATCAAAGGGTTTTATCCTGCAATTTTTGACAGACAAATTTCATCAAAAGTCTTTTATTCAAATTATGTACAAACATATGTACAACGGGATGTAAGTGAATTAATTTCCATAAAGGATGCCCGTTTGTTCCAGAACTTTTTGGGGCTTTGTGCTACAAGGGCAGGTCAGATTCTAAATATAAGTTCAATTGCAACAGAATGTGGAATATCTCAACCTACCGCAAAAGCATGGTTGTCAGCATTAGAAAGAAGTTACATCGTTTTCCAATTATACCCGTATTTCGAGAACTTTAGCAAGCGTATTGTGAAATCTCCTAAATTATACTTTCTGGATACTGGACTTCTTTCTTTTTTATTGAATATTTACGAAAAAGAACAGTTAATTTCTCATCCTTTAAAAGGAAATATTTTTGAAAATATGATGGTAGCTGAGTTTGTCAAAAGCATGAACCACAACTATGATACCATTGAGATTTGGTTCTGGAGAGACTCAGCAGGTCATGAAATAGATCTTATTATTAAAGAAGGAATAAATTTAAGCTTGGTTGAATTTAAGGCAGGCATGACAATTATGCCAGATATGTTTAAGGGAATTAAATGGTTTAGTGATCTTTACAGCGATAAAATAAACAAAAAGATAATTGTTTACGGAGGTGATGAAAACCAAGTCAGAACAAATGGAAATGTTGTTTCCTGGAAGGACTTTAGCAACAAAAATTAAAAAAACGGCACTATGATAATACATAATGCCGTTCCTTTTATAAACTTATTTTCTATTTAAGCTTTGCAAATAAAGCCTTCATGTTAACTTTTTCAGCAATAATGCCTTGTAGTTTAGATATTTCAACTCTTTCCTGTTCCATTGTGTCACGGTAACGTATAGTCACTGTATTATCTTCAAGGGTCTGGTGGTCAACTGTTACGCAGAATGGAGTACCGATAGCATCCATTCGGCGGTAGCGTTTTCCAATTGAGTCTTTCTCGTCATACATACAGTTGAAATCAAACTTCAGGTTATCGATTATTTCCCTTGCCTTTTCAGGTAGTCCGTCTTTCTTAACAAGCGGCATAACTGCAAGTTTGACCGGTGCAAGCTGTACGGGTAAACGCAAAACCACGCGGATATCTTTCTGTCCGTTTACATCAGCAACTTCTTCCTCGTGATAAGAAGCCGAAAGAACTTGAAGGAACATACGATCAACACCAATTGATGTTTCTACAACATATGGCACATACGATTCGTTGAGTTCAGTATCGAAATATTGGATTTTCTTTCCTGAGAACTGTTGGTGCTGGCTTAAGTCAAAATCGGTACGGGAGTGGATACCCTCAACCTCTTTAAAACCGAAGGGAAATTTATATTCAACATCGACAGCAGCATTTGCATAATGAGCAAGCTTTTCGTGAACGTGGAAGCGGTAGTTCTCTTCGCCGAAACCAAGAGACTGATGCCAGCTCATACGGGTAGTTTTCCATTTCTCAAACCAATCGAGTTCTGTTCCGGGTTTTACGAAGAACTGCATTTCCATTTGTTCGAACTCCCTCATGCGGAAGATGAACTGACGGGCAACAATTTCATTACGGAAAGCCTTACCAATCTGAGCAATACCGAAAGGAATCTTCATACGTCCGGTCTTCTGGACATTAAGGTAGTTAACAAAAATACCTTGGGCAGTTTCCGGGCGAAGATATATTTTAAGAGCACTATCAGAAGTAGAACCCATTTCGGTCGAGAACATAAGGTTGAACTGACGAACTTCAGTCCAGTTACGTGTTCCTGAAATCGGGCAAACGATCTCCTCATCAACAATTATCTGGCGAAGTTCTTCAAGATTTCCATCGTTAAGAGCTTTTGAATAGCGGTTGTGAAGTGTATCCCACTTAGCCTGATATTCGAGAACCCTTCCATTAGTAGTACGGAACTGGTTTTCATCGAATGATTCGCCAAAACGTTTAGCGGCTTTTTCGACTTCCTTGTTCATTTTCTCCTCGAATTTAGCAAGCTGTTCTTCGATGAGTACGTCGGCACGGTATCTCTTTTTTGAATCTTTATTATCGATCAAAGGGTCGTTGAATGCGTCCACATGACCTGAGGCTTTCCAAATTGTAGGGTGCATGAAAATAGCGGAGTCAATACCTACGATATTCTCGTTGAGCAGGACCATTGATTCCCACCAATATTTTTTGATGTTGTTCTTCAGTTCAACACCGTTCTGCCCGTAATCATATACGGCACCGAGACCGTCATAAATCTCGCTACTTTGAAAAACGAACCCATATTCTTTGCAATGGGCAACCAGTTTCTTAAAAATATCTTCCGCCATAATCTTTGCTAATTTTTTGAAATCGAGCTCAAAAATAAGATTTTATCTTGAAAATATTCAATATGACTGAACTTGAATTTCAAAAATTAATTTCAATCAAACGAAAAGACATAGCCAATAGTAATGTCGAAAGTTGAGCCTTCGCTAAAATTGCTTACTCCCTGCATAACAGTGAATACCAGTGAGTTTTTATTTTCAAACTGCTTAACAAGCGAAGCCCCGAAAAAGCACATCATACCATAATAATCCTTATCTCCTTTAACTCCTCCTTCCTCAAATTGGTCAACACCAAGATCGAAGTAAGTTGAGATCAGAGGTTGTACTTTCCAATTTATCGGTGTATTGAAGCTTAGATTGAACTGCGTTCCTACATAACCCCCATAATATCCTAAAAACTTACCTCCTTCATAGGTATAGTTGAAATAAGTATCATAATTAAAACCGGCTGTCAGGCCAAAGTTTACATCAATATCAGAAGCAACTTTTTCACGCAGAGCCCACCATGTAACATCGCCTGAAAGAAGAAAGTCGGTAGCATCTAAGTTTGTAAGTCCTTCCTCAAATTCGTTCCAATATGAATTGTAGAATCCTAATGTTATGTCTAACTTACCCTTATAAGAATAAGATCCAAAACACATAAGAGCATCGCTGCCGGGTGAACCTTTATATCCGGCTGAAATTCCAAATCCGCTTACCCCCTTATCAAGATAAGTTGATATCTGCTGTGCATTTAAGGTAACTGTTGTAAACACAAACAATAACAATAATAATTTTTTCATAATTTAAAAATTTAGGTTAAAGAATATTATTAGTTTTTCAATAAATTACTTTCCAAACGAAAAGACATAAGCCAGACCGATATCAAAAGTATGAGAATCATTATAGCTGCTTATCTCGTCTAATAATGTGAGCATTAAACTGTTTCCTCCGGGAATTCTTTTAACAACAGAAGCTCCAAACCATGAAGAAACTCCATGATAAAGAGTTTCTTTTGTTTCACCTTTTATTGTGTAATTTTCCATGCCCATTCCGAAATAAGTCATAAACATTGGCTGCACTGACCAATTTTCAGGAAGGTTAAATCTCAGGTTAAGGTTAAATCCTAATAATCCTCCTGAATATCCATTGTAAGTACCTGTCCAGAAGTTCAA
Organism: uncultured Prolixibacteraceae bacterium; assembly: GCA_964443445.1. Lineage (GTDB taxonomy): Bacteria > Bacteroidota > Bacteroidia > Bacteroidales > Prolixibacteraceae > CAYMTR01. Next base: position 4,413 of record CAYUEI010000152.1, read on the forward strand.
TCCGCTGTTGCCATAATAACCCGATACATACTCATAATTATTAAATTCATCCGTTTGAAAACCGGCACATAATGCCAGATTAAAGTCAATATCGGATGTCATTTTCTCACGTATCATCCACCAGCTTGCTTCAAGACCAAAGTAAAGGTCACTTGCATTGTCATTCAATAAATCTTCTTCATTTTCATTGTAGTATGACTGAAACGCACTTAAAGTGAGGTCAAATTTGCCGTTAAGAGAATAAGACAATTTACCGAATATGCCGTCGTATCCTTTAGTAATCTCATATCCGGCATTTATTCCAAAACCGCTTTTACCTTTTTCAAGGTATATAGAAATCTGGGCATTTGCTGAAATTACAGTAAGGTAAATGCATAACAAAAAGAAAAACTTTTTCATATATGCAGAATTTAGGTTAGAATTGTTTTTTGTTGTCTGTATATACCCTTAAGGTATGTCTAATTAATAATTTGTTAAATATATATAATTTAATATTATTATCAATAGATTTTCTTTTTTTTTTTTTGTAATGCCAATTTTATTACTAATTACCAGATGATTTATCTAGTAATGAATTGCTATTGCTAAACCCAAACAGCTCAGACAAATATTTCATCATACTTTAATTTTTTAAAAACTGTGTACCCCTTTTTGATTAGGACAAGTATATGTCTAATCAATACCTCAACCGTACCTCGTCCGTATCAAACACCATAAGAGAAATTTCTTATGGTGTTTGATACGGACGAGGTACGGTTGAGAAAGGGTTGAAGTATTATCCTTATTGACTTTTTGACTGCAGTTGATTACCTTTAACTGAAATAAAAAAAATCTTGAATAAAAATCAATCTTATAACTATGTCGCTATCATTCATAAACCACAAAGGCAGAAAAATCCTGTATATTGATTATTCAAATTGCAAGACTACTGATGAAACCATCAACGTGCTGAACCAGGTAAGAGATCTATATCTGACTACAACTGAAAGCTATTATACTTTAAACAACTTCACCAATGCGCCTTCCAACAATGAATATATGGAAGTTGCAAAAAAATATGGCAAGGAAATTTTTGACGCAAGAACTATAAAAAACACTGCAATAGGTTTCAATACTGTTAAGAAAATTTTACTTGCTGCTTATAACCTCACCATTAAAAATAAGCTAATAGCTTTCGACACCAGGGAAGAAGCCCTTGAATACCTGGCTAAATAGATTTTTTATTAAAAATATTTGCAACTACGATTATTATCGTATATATTTGTACGACAATCATCGTAATTGAAAATAAAGATGGACGACAACAAACCTTCTCCAACAGCTGCAGAGCTTGAAATACTTAATATTCTTTGGGAAAAGGAACCGCTGACAGTTAAGGATGTTCATGATAAGCTTTCGCTGCATAAGGACATCGGATACACTACTGCCCTTAAAATTATGCAAAACATGATAAGCAAAGGACTTCTTAACCGGGAGCCCAATGGCAAGAATCATCTGTATTACACTGCCTGTAAAAAAGAAGAAACACGGGGAACATTGTTAGATCGTTTTCTTGATTCTGCTTTCTCGGGATCATCATCAAGTCTTGTAATGCAACTTCTTGGAAACAGGAAGACAAATCAAAGCGAGATAGATGAGATTAAGAAAATTATATCTCAAATTGATAATGAGGAAAAATTATGAAATTCATAAGTGATATATTTTCTGCTGAAATTATTGAATCAACGGGATGGGCGATTGTTCATTCCTTATGGCAGGGGGCAGTTATTGCTATTATTCTGGCAATACTATTGCTATTCCTGAAAAAGAAAAGTGCACAAATAAAATACTTCCTTTCATATGCAGCATTGATAGCTGTATTGGCCTTTTCAGCTGTTACAATTGTCAGGGCTTATAATTATGCATCGGAGAAACAGGAGTTGAAAGAAAAAATAACATCAAACCCTGATTACATAAAAAGTCTTTTAGTGCAGGGTGAAAAGGGTCAAACTCAGATTTCACAATCCCAGGAAGAAATAATAAACCTCAGAATCGTAAAAATCAGGTCGTTCTTTCAGCGTAATTTTTATGCTATTTATACAATCTGGCTGGCAGGAATGGTTGTTCTGATTATTAAGTTTATACTTGAATTTTTGTATTGCAGACGACTTAAAACATATCAGTTAGGAATATTACCTGATGAAATATATACAGCGATAACGAAGTTGTCAGAAAAAATTGGTCTGTCCCGTAAAATAGAAGCCTTCTTTTCGCCATTGGCAAAAGGGCCGGTTACGCTTGGTACATTGAAACCGGTAATGCTCTTTCCTGTAACAGCATTTACAGGTTTATCACCGAGAGAAATAGAAGCAATAATAGCACATGAACTGGCACATATAATGCGCAACGATTATCTGTTCAACATTATTCAGACCGTGATTGAAATTTTGTTTTTTTATAATCCGGCGGTATGGATTATCTCATCACAGATAAGGGCAGAAAGAGAAAACAGTTGTGATAATATTGCAGTAGAGGCTACAGGCGATAAAGTTGCATTTGTCAAAGCCCTTGCAACAATTCAAATAAACACATATAAAAATGAGCAGCTCTCAATGGCTTTTGCCAATAAGAGGAGCAGCATATTGCAAAGAATAAAAAGATTACAAAATCAAATAGCCATGAAAACAAATTTTTTAGAAAAATTAATTGCCGGGTTTATAATTCTTATTGGAATAACGCTGGCATCATTTGCATTTGGGAGTCAAAAGAAAATTCCCGAAA
>CAYUEI010000153.1:0-7165 GCA_964443445.1 uncultured Prolixibacteraceae bacterium
TTTCATATAGGTACGATGGTTCTACAAAATTTGGTCCCGGTAAAAGGTTTGGTGGGTTTCCCGGATTTTCAACAGGATTTAAGTTTAGTGAATTAGATGTTGTCAAAGACAATCTTAAAAGTTTAAGCTTTGGAAAAATTCGTTTTGGATGGGGAATGACAGGAAATGATGGCATTCCCGGGAATAAATTTTACTCTTTGGTAGGTGTTAGTGCTGCAAACGGTTATCCGTTTGGAGGAACGGGAACGGCAGGCGGTATTGCCCTTGCTCCTGGAAATCTTGAACTGCATTGGGAAAGTATCACAACTTTTAATTATGGAATTGATGTGAATTTCTTTGATAATAAATTGACATTTACAGCTGATTATTTCGATAAGAAAACTGAAGGCATGCTACAATCTCTGGCACTGCCTCTGATAGCCGGACGTTACGGTTTCAGCGGTTCTGACGGAAAATATACAGACCACATTGGAAGCTTGTCAAATAAAGGAGTTGAATTTACTGCAGGCTACAAAAATAATATTGGTGATTTGAAGTATTCCGTTGATTTCAACATTACAAAAATAGTGAGTAAGTTGTATGATTTAACTGATACAACAACTCTCCCTGATTGGGAATCAAATCCTAAAGCTATATTGCGAAATGGCGATGTGCCCGGAGCTTTCTGGGGATATAAGACAGATGGTTTGTTTCGTCCGAGTGAAGTAGATACAATTTTAGAAAATGGAGTAAAAAGGGCTGTTTGGAAAGATATAACCTACCGGTTAGATAGTAAAGGTAAAAGGGTTTATGCCCAGAATTCTGCCAAGCCTGGTGATATGAAGTTTGTTGATATGAATGGCGATACAATCCTTAACAACGATGATAAGGTTGTAATAGGTGACCCTAATCCGGACTTTACATTTAGCTTTACTTTAAATCTGGAATATAAAGGATTTGATTTAAACTGTTTCTTTCAAGGCAGTTATGGTAATGACATTTTTAACACAAGCAAGGCTAGCTGGTATAATTCTACAGGTCTGAATAACTGGACAAAAGATGCACTTACTGCTTATCGTGCACCGGTTTATGATAAAAATGGGAATATGACTGATCAGGGCAACACTACTTCAAACCAGTTCAGGCTTTATGGATCTACGAATGATAATTACAGGATGAGCGATTGGTACGTTGAAGATGGTTCATACCTTAGGCTGAAGTCATTTCAATTGGGGTATACCTTACCTCAGTCAGCTTCTAAAAAACTGGGAATAGAACGCTTGAGAGTCTATGTTGGTGGCAGAAACCTTTTGACCTTAACAAAGTACTCCGGATTAGATCCTGAACTTGGAGGAAATGATCCTACTTATTTTGGTATCGATGGTGGAAGCTATCCTCAGCCAAAAATGTATAACGTAGGTGTAAATGTGTCGTTTTAATAATAAGGATGGTAATCGCATTAAAACATAAAAAAATGAAAACGATTAATAGATATATATTTATAGTAACAGCTTTCGTGAGCTTATTAATGACAGGGTGTACTGAAGATTTTTTAGATATAAAACCTGCCGGAAAAATTGATGAAAACAGTTTTTTTACTGATACTGCCAATGTAGATCTGATGATCAGCGGAGTGTACAATTCTTTCCTTTATAAGGAAAATTGTGACATATATGATATGATGAGATGGTGGTTAGGAAGTGTTTCTTCTGATGAAGCAGAAGCAGGAGGTGATTCTCCAACAGCCTGGGGAATTGAATACGATGATATCACTTATAATGCTGAATCGAATATCCTAAAAGCAGTTTATGGATCAATGTTTAATGGAATCGCACGTGCATCTCAAGTTATTGAAAAATTGCCTGAGGCAAGAGAAATGGCTAGTAATGAAATGAAGAAGAAAATAGATATCCGTATGGGAGAGGCTTATTTTCTAAGGGCGGCTTATTATTTTATTCTTGCCCGTGTATATGGTGGTGTTCCAATAGTTGATCATATTTTACTGGCATCTGAATATAAAACACTTCCACGGGGTACAATAAAAGATGTATATAACTTAATGGAAAAGGATTTGAAGACTGCAATACAATACTTACCTCTCGAAAGTGATTGGGGTGCAAAAGAGAAGGGGAGAGCTTCAAAAGGAGCAGCTCAGGCCTTGTTGGCTAAAATATATGCTTACGAATCTTCTTATTTCACATATTATGGTGTTGAAGATTCACGAATGGGAGCAGTTCAAAACAGATGGAAAGAAGCTTATGATATGTGCCTGGAAGTTATCAATTCAGGTGAATACGAGCTTATTTCGGGTAAAAATTACAGCTCTTTCTGGAGTGATACTGAAACAAATGGTTTCAGATACTTATTTTCAGTTGAAGGCAACAACAACAAGGAAAGTATTTTTGCTATTCAGCATATAAAAAGCAGTGGCTACGGTAATTATAGTACAGGTACAGCATTAAATCAGTTTGTTGGTGCCAGGGCATTAATACGCAAGGATGGTTCATTTCCTACTCAAAATGATCATGCATGGGGTTTTTGGGTGCCAACTCACAAACTTTATAATCTGTTCGATCCTGACGATATAAGGCGTAAAGTGGCTATTGGGCAAGGACCTGACTCAATAACCGGATATCCAGGTGATAGCATATATGGACAGGTAACAATCGGAGGGAGTAAAGTGACTGGATGGTTTACAATAGCTAATACCACTTATCAGGCAACCGGACTTGAAAATGTTAAATATGAAATTGGTCCTTACAACTCGATGATTGTTGATGGAGGTTTTCAGGGAAACCCACAAAATATGTATTACATCCGTTACGCTGATGTTATTTTATTGGCTGCTGAGTCAGCAATGATGCTTAATGATCAGGGAAATGCATTAAAATTATTTAACACGATTCGGGAACGTGCCCGTAGTTGTGGAGATGGCATTCATCCAACTGATTTAACAGGAGTTGTTACAAAACAGGAGATTATGAACGAACGTGCCAGAGAATTTGCTATGGAAGGAGAACGATTCTTTGATTTAGTAAGATATCACGAAGCATACAATGTCATTAATGGCACTCGCATGGAATGGTGGAGCGATTCATTTAGCAGTGTAATTTATGAAGAACCAAAGAATGATTTCTTCCCATTGCCATCAATAGAAATATCGAAAAATAATGCTTTGAAACAATATCAAGGTTGGTAAAAAGAATCTATATTTATTAAAGCGTTCGATATTTTAATTTATTTCGAACGCTTTAATAAATATAGAATTTATAAGTGCAAAGTGTTGGCTTTAATTGTTTCCCCTAAAAATATCGAAGCTATTTCCTCAAAGTTTTTAGTTTGCTCTGTTGTATAATAAACTATTTCTCCTTTTTTTGAACAAATATTTTCAATTTCAGGATGCCGATCAAGGTATTCCTTTAGCTTACCAGCTACAATTGGTCCTTGTTCTACTATCTTTATTTCCCCCGGAAGGTATTTTTTGATTGTTCCAAGCAATAAGGGATAATGGGTGCAGCCAAGTATAATCGTATCAATATCAGGATCTTTAGATAAAAGATTTGAAATATTCTTTTCAACGAAATAGTTTGCTCCCATTGTATTTATTTCATTGTTCTCAACTATAGGTACCCACATTGGACATGCTTCCTGTGTTGTAATTATTTTTCCTCCTGAAAGTTTTTCCAGTTCTATTAAATATGAACCTGAAGATACAGTGCCATTTGTTCCCAAGACGCCAATATGATTATTTTTAGTAATATCGACAACAGCTTCAGCACTTGGTCTTATTACCCCAAGGACTCTTCTATCCGGAGAAATTTCAGGGAGGTCTTTTTGCTGAATGGTCCTTAAAGCTTTTGCCGAAGCAGTATTACATGCCAGTATTACCAGGCGGCATTCCATTTCAAAGAGCTTTTTTACTGCTTCAAGAGTATATTCATATACTACTTTGAAGGAACGGGTTCCATAGGGATTTCTTGCATTGTCTCCAAGATATATGTAATCATATTCAGGCAGAACCTTTCTTATCTCTTTCAGAATAGTAAGACCACCGTATCCTGAATCAAAAATTCCTATAGGGTATTTTCGTTCCATAATTTCATCAAATATTATGCTAAAATAAAAAGAGTCGCTTGATTTACCAAACGACTCTTTTCAAATTGTTATCTGAACAAAATTTATTCTATACCAAGTTTCTTCTTAACAAGAGGAAGTACATCAACACTTTGATTTGATTTATACAAAACAACCCGGCTGCTGATGTCAAATACATACAACAAACCTTGTTCTTTAGCAACCTCAGATATTGCATTATCAGCCTTTTCAATGATTGGTTTCATAAGATCCTGCTGTTTCTGTCCTAACTGCTGTTCAGACTGATTTCTGAATGTTTCAATTCTCTGTTGTTTAGCCTGAATATCTTCTTCTTTAGCCTGGCGAACTAAATCTGACATAGAATCACGTTTTTCAGTGTATTCTTTAAACATAGTCTGAAGTTCAGTTTGCATTGTACCTAAGAGAGTTTCCAATTCAGTAGCAGTTTTTTCAAGATCAGCTATTGCTTTAGTACGTTCAGGCATTACCTGAATCAGCTGCTGAATATCAATGTGTCCGAATTTTAATGTCTGCGCTGTGGCAATATTTGCCATTCCGACAAGAATAATAGTTACTACAATTAAAAGCTTTTTCATCATTATAATTTTTATTTTTATTTTATCATTTTATACGGAATCGCAAATATAAAATTTAGTTGAAACAAATAATAATAATTCCATATCAACTTTATTTAAGCATTCCTTTTATCAACTCCTTTTTACTTCTTATATCCCATTTTTTCAAGTACCTGATCACTGAGATTGAACTTAGGATCGGAATATAACATTGATAAACTACCTGATTTGTCAAAAATTACAGCATAATTTCCTTCTGTCGCTATTGTTTTGACAGTATTATAAATATCGTCCTGAATTGGCTTTACCAAACTCTGACGCTTTTTAAAAAGTTCACCTTCACGACCGAAATACTTCTGTTGCAACGAACGGTAATCCTTTTCCTTGGTTACAATCACATCTTCACGTTTGCGTTTCATCTCGTCGGAAAGAAGCACTGCTTCAGCCCTGAAATCATTATACATTTTTTCAAGTTCAGCCTGTATTGATTCCAATTCTTTCTGATACTGATTGGAAAGAACATCAAGTTGTTCCTGTGCAGCCTTATAAGCCGGAATATTTTCAAGGATGTATTCGGAATCTACAAATGCATATTTCTGTGCTGAAGAAGTAAGCGAAAATGCTACTATTGCGACAATTAAAATTAATAAACGTTTCATATTGTTTGTGTTTTAAAAATTAAACCTGTTTTATTTCAAACAACTATCATACCAAATTAATATTCTTAAAATTGCTGCCCGATAACAAAGTGGAATTGACTTTTAGCATTTGAGGAACCGCCATTATTAGGCATATCAAATCCATATCCCCAGTCAATACCGAGCAGTCCGAACATAGGCAGCCAGAAGCGAACACCAACACCTGCTGCTCGTTTTAAATCAAATATATTTAATTTCTTAAAATCCCACCAGCTGTTACCTGCTTCAAGGAATGCAAGAGCATAAATATTAGCAGATTCAGAAAGCGTGATAGGATATCTAACCTCTACGGTTGTTTTCGTATAAATGTTTGCTGCTCTTCCACTACCATAGGTGGCAGTCAGAGAGTTGTTTGCATATCCCCTGAGAGAAATATTATCTGAACCGTATAAGTCATATCCCGACATTCCATCTCCCCCGAGCTTGAACCCTTCCAGAGGGGATCTTCTGTTTTCGTTATAATAACCTAACATACCAAATTCAAATTTAGTATGTAAAACAAGTTTCTCAACTCTGTCAAGCGGGGTAAACCATTTTACATTGAAAAGCCATTTGTGATATTCAAGAAAGTTATATCTTTCTTTGTCTGTCATGTTCTTGTCTGAATAATCTTTTCCGTTGTATAAAGAATAGGGAGGGGTTGTTTCAACAGATAAACTGAATGATGATCCCCTACGGGTATATAATGGATTATCAATTGAATTTCTGCTTAAAACTGTTTTAAAGCTAAAATCATTTATATCTCCTGTGGAAAGGAAATAATATGACCAGTTATTAAGGTTGTAGTGTTGTAATGACAATTCATGATAGACTGTGAAATAGTTATCAGGCCATTCAAGACGATATCCATATCCCAACGAAGCACCATATGTAATCTGCCAAGCAGAAATACTTGCTTTCGTCATATCCGGATATGACTGTCCATAACCCCCGTAACCGTATTGCGAATATCCATAACCGCTATATCCATAACCACCGTAGCTGCCGTAAGGATTGGCATATGCGTAATCATTATTATTTGTCTGAGTAAGTTTTGAATAATAAAATGATAAAGAAAAGTTATTTGGTTTTTTACCTCCAAACCAGGGATCCATAAAAGAAAAACTGTACTGCTGATAGAACTTACCACTTATTTGAGCTCGAATACTTAATGTTTGTCCATCACCACTTGGGAGCGGTCTCCATGCTTCTTTATTTAAAATATTCTGAGCTGAAAAATTGCTGAATTTAAGTCCGACGGAACCTACAAACATTCCCATACCCCAGCCTCCGGAAAGTTCAACCTGGTCGTTTGCTCTTTCCAAAAGAGTATATTTAATATCAACGGTGCCGTCTTCCTGATGAGGAATTGGATCTATCCCGATTCTTTCCTGATCGAAATGACCTAACTGGGCCAGCTGTCTGTAAGACCTCATTAACTGAGTCTTGCTGAAAAGATCTCCCGGAATAGTATAAAGCTCTCGCCTTGCTACATGCTCATGCGTTTTTGTATTTCCTTCAATTATAATTCTGTCGATGGTTGCCTGTTTTCCTTCAAATATTCTCATTTCAATATCGATAGAATCGTTCTCTGTTTTAACTTCAATAGGTGTGCAGTTATAAAAAAGATATCCGTTATCGGAATAAAGGTTACCCATGGCATCGGGGTCAGAGGTGAGCCTTTTTTCCATTAGTTTCTGATTATATACATCACCCTTCTTGATTCCAAGGTAATTCTGCAGATATTGATATGGATAAATAGTATTACCAACCCAATTCATGTTTCTGATGAAGTATTTGTTTCCTTCTTCAATCCAAAGTTCAACATTTACTGTGTTA
>CAYUEI010000154.1:0-7156 GCA_964443445.1 uncultured Prolixibacteraceae bacterium
CTCCGGAAGCCCTGAAAACACCTATTGCAACAAGGATAGCAATCAGATAAGGTATTATCTTAACAGCGGTTTTAAAGCCATCGCCTGCCCCTTCTATAAACGACTCATATACATTAACTTTCTTCCTCCAGGCTAAAAGTATAAATCCAATTATAATCAAAAAAATTGTTAATCCGCTTGCAACATTTGAAATATTATTAATCTGCGTTTGCTCCAGTGTGGAGAAGTACCACATCAAAGAAAAAACGAAGATTGACAAACCTCCAAGCCAAGCCAGAATAACTTTATTAAAAAGATTTATTTTTTGAAAAATTGAAACACTAATCAAGCCTGCCAGCGTTGAAAAGAAAGTGGCAATCAGAATAGGAATAAAAATATCGGTGGGATTTACAGCTCCAAGCTGAGCCCTGTAGACCATTACCGAAACAGGAATTATAGTTAAGCCTGAAGCATTCAGCACCATAAACATTATCTGGGCATTTGAAGCAGTATCGTTAGAAGTGTTTGTCTCCTGCATTTCCTTCATTGCCTTGAGTCCCATTGGAGTAGCTGCATTATCAAGTCCAAGCATATTTGCTGCAACATTCATTGTAATAGAACCATAAGCAGGATGATTCTTCCCTAACTCCGGAAACAGCTTTTGAAAGAAAGGGCCAATAATTCTTGAAATAATATTCACTACCCCACCATTCTCCCCCACTTTCATAATCCCCATCCACAAGGTCAAAACACCTGTCATTCCCAATGAAATCTCAAAACCCGACTTTGCTGATTCAAATGTTGTATTTACCAATGTTGAAAAAATGGTATAGTCCTGAAAGAAAATCAATTTAACCAAAGCAATTACGAATGCAATTAAAAAGAAAAATATCCAGATATAGTTTAAGGCCATAATTTAGTTTTAAGTAGTCATTATGATTTCATAAAACTAATAAATTATTAAAACCAACCCATCAACAAGCCTTTTAATATTTTATCAACAAACCATTTTACAGAAAGCTTAAGTATACTTTTTATAGCTACATCATTCGTACCACATAGGAGGTATCTCCCTTTACATAGGGGGTATCTCCCTTTATAATGGGAGATACCTCCCATGTGGTACGAATGATGTAGGTAAATGACACTAATATTTAAGCTTTGAGAATAATGAAAAAAATTATGCGTCTTTATCATTTATAATTAATTAAAGGAGGCAGTAAAATATAGTTCTAAGCTAAAGAATGAAATAAAAATTATAACTTTAAATTATATAAAGACTTGAGCATATTAACCGAGAAAATTTATTTCAACCATTATTAAAATTGATAGCTAATTCCAGAAATATGAGCAAAAATATAAAATACTTAACTCTTGCTTTCTCTTTATTATTAAGCGTTTTAACATGCCGAGCTCAATCAGATTTCAAGTTTGGCATTTCGATGGGACCTGTTATCTCCCTTGGAGATTTCAACAATACTGATGACAATACTTTCAACTCCGGATATGCCAAAACAGGTTTTTCTTTAACAGTTGACGGAGATTATTACATTCATAACAGAGTTTCCATTTCTGCTGCTTTTCACTTCGGGAATGCAGCTATTGACGGATCAAAATACAGTAATCGCTTGTATAACGAGTTGTCAGCTTACCTGCCACCAATTGAAGAAAAATCTGAAGACGTTAAATTTTCTATAAATGAATGGCTATGGGCTGCTCCTATCATTGGAGTGAAATATAATTATCCTCTTTCAATCAACAAGATATACGTGGAAGCGGGAGCTTTTTCCGGTGTGAATTTTACTCAAATACCTGATCAGAATTTGTTTTATCCCGACCATAAAAATAATCGTGAAATATTATCTCAAAACATAGAAGACAAAGATATTTCAATTCCCATTTTATTAAATGCAGGTATAAGGTTTAAAATTAATGAAAAAATACAGTTTAGTATCAGATCAGAATATTATTATACCCGAGCTGTTTTTACTCATGTAAGCTATATTAAAATTGACAATTCAGTAGAAAATACTGAATTATTTAAAAACTCATTCAGTGTTCCGATACAGACGATAAATTTTAAAGCCGGACTTATTTACAATTTGTAAAAGTACTTTGATTTGTATACTAACCAGTTATAAAATTATCACCAATTTAATTTTTAAAATAATAATCTTTAAAAATATTATAATAAATTTGCACAAGTATTGGCTGACCGTATTTTTACATTACGGTCATTAATAGGGAATGCCGTGAGAATCGGCAACAGTACCCGCTGCTGTAAGTCCTGCTAATTTTTACAACAATTCTTTTGCCACTGTTCAATAAATAGAATGGGAAGGCGTTGTAAAAAGGGATAAGTCAGAAGACCTGCCAATAGATTTTGAATATTTTTTGCTTTCGGGAAAAAAAGCATTAATGATAAATACTCGTATATATCATTTCTACTTATTTTCAGAAAGCTCATAGTGTACTTTTTAAAACTTAAATATTTATTGAAATGAAAAATTTATTAAAACACCTATGGGCAATAACTTTTTTAGCTTTTGCATTTGCTTCTTGTTATGACGAAAATTCAGCTCCTGAAGTAATCTCTGACAATCTTTCGGACACAACTATCCATGTTGGAAATGAATTGATATTTGAATCAGAAATTAAGTCTGATTATGTATTTAATTATGAATGGCATATCAACAATGAATTAAAAAGTTCAGAACCTACATTTGTTTTCACTCCGGAAATATCGGGTGAATACAAAGTGAAAGTTGTGGTAGAAAATAAATTCGGCAAGGATAGTATTGAATCATTGATAACAGTTCTTCCTCGAATATTGACCATTGATTTTGAGAATCTTACTTTAGGCAGCAACAATTACTGGAACGGATCTGACGGCACAGGCAGCTTCAATTCAGGGATTGCAAATTTTAGGAATAACTACGATGCTGCTTTTATGTATTGGGAAGGTATGTGCTACTCGAATATGCATGATTCAGAAACATCGGGATATGGCAATCAATACAGTGTTTACAATAAAGACAACGGAGAAAACAAATTCGCGATATATTATAATATTATGGTGAAAAATCCTTCAATTGAATTCTCTAATAACCAACTTATTGAAGTACAGAGTATAGATATTTGCAATTCTACATATACAGCTCTTTCAATGAAAAACGGCGATGCTTTTTCAAGAAAATTTGGTGGTGAAACAGGAAATGACAAAGACTTTTTAAAGATAACAATTGAAGGATATGACTTATCGGGTAAAGTTACTTCAACTCTGGATGTTTATTTAGCCGATTTCAGATCAGATAATAATTCGGAAGACTACATTATAGGCAGCTGGAAGAAAGTTGATATTTCGTCATTAGGTGCAGTAAATAAGATTGGATTCAAATTTGACTCAAGCGACAAGGGGGACTGGGGAATTAATACACCTTGTTATTTTTGTTTGGATAACATTGCATATTATGAAAATGAAGATCTTCTTAATCAATAATCAGAAATAAAAGAAATTGTGTTGAAAATGTCAGTTTGCCAGACTGATTAAAAACAAAAAGGCCGGTATATCCGGCCTTTTTAAATATATTATAAAGAATTATTTCTTAATGCTTGTTTTATAATCGTTGAAAGATTGAATATTATCATTGCAGGTTTTTAAATAAGAATTGGCAATTTCGTTTGCTGCATCAAATTTTAGAACATCCTGGAACAATGGAATAGCCTGAGTGAACTTAGTAACAGCAAGTTCCATGTTTTTAAGATAATCTTCAGGTTTGCCTGTTGAAGCAGCTTTTGCAAGTTCATTAGCTTCATTAAAAGGTACGGAAGCTTTGTTCAACAAAGGAGTAGTCAACATCTTAAGCATTTTAGGAAGATTTTTGCTATCAGGATACTTTGCAATAGCATCTACCAGGATTTCCTGCATTTTATCTTCCTTACCGGCATCTTTATAAATGTCGGCTATATAAAGAACGCAAATGTCCTCCTTGTATTTAAGATCAATCGATTTCTGGAAAAAGCTCAATGCTACATCATTCTTGTTCAATTTGCTTGCAGCCAAAGCCATATTAAAAGAAATTGAACCATCGGAAGCAGCTTCTTCACCTCCTTTAGCCAAATATTTTTCAAGATAGCTGAAAGCTGATTCATAATCTTTTTGTTTAAGAAACTCTGATGCTGCATATTTAAAGCTACTTGTATAAAGACTTTTTGTGTTAATATCGTCAGCAACGCCTTCTTCTCCAGAATTAATATACTTTTCCCACTGTGCTATTGCTTCTACATAATTCTTGTTCCTGAAAGCTTCATTTCCATTGTTTTTAGCTTGTAAGCCTTCACTCAAATCCTGTGCAAATGCTGACACAGACAATAAAAACATAACTATAAATAAATATTTCTTCATACTGTTATAATATTAAAAAATTGATTACTAATATTTCACGATTTCCAAAGATAACTAAAATGATTTTTTATCAAAATCATTTGTTAAAATTTGTCAATCTAAAATAAATACTATAAAAACTATGCCAAATTTTAAATTAAGGATTATATAGGTCAGTATGACGGAATTTAAGTATATCAACAACCATCTTTTTATAGTTCCATGCAATAGCATTATCAGGCTCTAAATCAATAACTTTACTAAGTTTATTAAGAGCTTCGCCCCACTGCTGATTTTTATAATTAATCTTTGCCAAAAGCAATAAAGCATCGATATTGTTATTGTTTTTTTCAAATAAAAATGTTGCAATAGATAGTGATTCTTCTATTTTGCCTTCTTCAAAAAATTTATTTGCTTGTGATATAGTATTGTCCATTATTGTTTCATTCTAAATTCTTCAATTCTTTTAACAGCTTTTGTGTTTCTTGTGCTCTCTTTACAATTTCAGAATAAGTTCTGGCTTTAATATCATCATTATCAACAAAATCGAAATTCAATTCAATCGTATTTAATATTGATGACACATATTTTGATGAAAGATTACTTTTAGCACATAATAAAAAAACAGGTTTGTTTATTCTTTCAGCAAATTTAATTATTTCACCGGTAACCTTACCAGAAAAAGAAGTATCGTCAAAAATTCCTTCACCGGTAAAGATAGCATCACATAGCTGAGCAATATTAAAAAAATCAGATAATTGGAGTAAATATTCAGCACCTTTTTCAATATCAGCATTAAATAAAGCATTAAAAGAAGCTGCAATTCCTCCTGCAGCGCCACCACCCTTTATATTGGAAATATCTTTACCTGTTGTTTGAAATAAAACTCCTGAAAACAGTGAAAGATTTTTTTCAAGTACAAGAACTTCTTTAGGTGAAGCTCCTTTTTGGGGACCGAAAGAAAATGCAGCACCCTGATTTCCAATAACAGGAATATCGACATCAGTAAGCACAATAATTTCTTTTCCTTTAAGAAGTAATTCAGCTTCAGTAGTGTCAATAAAAGTCACTTGTCCGGTAGTTGAACCGTTTCCTTTTAAAATTTCTTCACCTTTATTAAAAAATTTTACACCCATAGCCATTAATGCGCCCATTCCTCCGTCAACAGTAGCGCTACCCCCCACCCCAAGGATAATCTTAAGGGCTCCGGCTTCTAAAGCTAATTTGATAAGTTGTCCGGTGCCATAAGAAGAAGATTTTATAGCTGAATACTCATCCGGATGCAAAAGTTTCAGGCCTGAAGCAGAAGACATATCAATAACCGCTACTCCATCGTTATTCATGAAGAAGCCACTTTGAATTTCTCTTCCAAGAGGATCATTCACTTTACAGGGAAAGAAACCGGCATTAAAGATACGTGCCATAACGGGAGCAGTATTATCGCCTCCATCTGCTACGGGTAGTTTTATAACTTCAAAATCCGGATTAAATGAAAGTCCGGCAGAAATAGCATCTGCAAACTCAAAAGAAGAAAGGGAACCTTTCATTGAATTTGGTGAAACAAGAATTCTCATTGGAAATCTCCCCTGGAAACCTGTTGCATTCCTTTGATGTTCTTTAGTTTATGCATTAGAAACTCAAGGTGTTCAACATTATTTACATATACTCGTAAAGTGCCTTCAAAGATTCCGTTTTTTGAATCTACATTAACAGATCGCATTTGAACACCAACATCTTTTGCAATGATATAGGAAATATCGCCCACAATCCCATCACGAGCTGACCCTGAAAGATGAATGGTTGCCTGGAACGAGTTGAATTGCTTTGTTTGTCTCCATATAGCCTTTATAAAGCGGTATGGATATCTTTCAAACATTTGCTTGGCATTAGGGCAGTTAACCCTGTGAATTTTAATACCTTCTCTGATAGTAATAAATCCAAATATATCGTCACCGAAAATAGGGCTACAACATTGAGCAAGTTTGTAAACCACGTTTTTCAGGTCCTTATCAATAATGAGGAACTCGTTTCCTGAATCGAAAGAAAGGTTTTCTACAACTTTTTTAGGCAGCAATTCACCAAGGACATCTTTGGCTTTACTATCGGCGTCCTCGTTACCTTTAATAACATTCTTAAGTTCAAGGGCTTCAATCTTTCCTGTTGAAACGTTGTAATACAAGTCCTGAGCAGATTTCAACTTAAAATGAGCAAGCAGTTGACGAAGAACTTCATCATTGTAATCTATCTTCCAGTTTTTGAATTTTCTTTTTACAATTTCCTTTCCATTTTCGGCTTCTCTTTTTTTCTCTTCATTCAAGCTGGCCTTAATTCTTGTTTTTGCCTTGGAAGTAATTACAAAATCAAGCCAATCGAGTTTGGGTCTTTGATTAGATGATGTTTCAACTGAAACCTGGTCTCCATTTTTCAGTTTATATTTAATGCTTACCTTTTTTTGGTTTACTTTTCCTCCTACACATCTATCGCCCAGATCAGAATGGATTTCATAAGCAAAATCGAGAATAGTAGATCCGGCCTGTAACTTTTTCAGGTCACCTTTCGGAGTAAAAATATAAATCTCATCCTCATAAATATTTGACTTAAAATCTTCAATAACCTCATTAGTATCGCCGCTTGAATTTTCAAGCATTTCCCTAATGCCTTTAAGCCATTTATCAAGCTCATCGTTTCCTTTTCCACCTTTATATTTCCAGTGGGCTGCCAGACCTTTTTCAGCAACTTCATCCATTCTTCTGGTTCTGATCTGCACTTCAACCCATTTACCGAGAGGTCCCA
>CAYUEI010000155.1:0-7149 GCA_964443445.1 uncultured Prolixibacteraceae bacterium
GTAGGAAAGATTATAATTCCTCCCTTTTGGAGAACTTCAACAATTTGTAGTATTCTCCTTTGATCAGTATTCTCTTCATAAAGACGAATAAGCATTTTTCAGATTTTAGGAAACAAAAGTAATAAAAGTCTTTGAGGATTAACGTTTCCAGAAGACAGAGAAAAACAAAGAAATGATAACAAAGACTTCAAGACGTCCTGTCAGCATGATAAACGATAAAAACCATTTGGAAAAAACAGATAAATGGATGTAAGTATCGAATGGTGCTATCACACCAATTCCGGGACCGATATTTCCCAGACATGAAGCTGTTGAGCCCATTGCTGAAAGGAAATCAACTCCCGCAATCATAAGAATCAGGCTGCCAAAGAGAAAAACTAAAATATATACAAAGCTGAAAATAAGTATATTGGAAAGGGTGGAAAGGATTACTGCTTTACTATTGCACCTGATTGGGATAACAGCGTTAGGGTGTAGTAATCTGAGTAGTTCATTGTGACAGCCTTTAATTATAAGAACAAACCTCATCAGTTTTATTCCCCCTGAGGCAGAGCCTGTTGTTCCTCCAATAAAAAGCAATATGAAAAATAGAATAAGAATAAGTTCATTCCAGAATTTATAGTCTGAAGTATAGAAACCGGTAGATGATAATAGAGAAGATATTTGAAATAAAGAATTACGAATAGATTCTTCAATACCTTTATCAGCAATAATAATCCAACCTAATCCAACAACTATTGTTATTCCGATTATAAAAGCCAGATAGATTTTAATCTCTTCGTTTTTAAATATCTTTTTTATTGAACCACTAAATCCAAGGTATATTAAGGAAAAATTCATACCTGAGAGTATCATGAAAAAAATGACAACATATTGAATGAATGGTGAACCCCAGTTGCCCAGACTATTACTATGAGTTGAAAATCCTCCGGTCGAGATTGTTGAAAAGGAATGACAAAGAGAATCGAAGAAATTCATTCCTCCAATTGTCAGTAATATAGTTTCAACAGTGGTAAGTATAAGGTAGATAGATAAAACTATAAAAACAGAATCTTTAATTTTTGGATTTATCCTTTCGATATTTGCGTCAGAAGTTTCAGAAGGTAAAATCGACAAGCCTGTTATTCCAAAAAATGGAAGAACAGCCAGTGACATAATGATAATACCCATACCTCCAATCCATTGAGTAAAGCTTCTCCAGAACAGCAGTCCTTGTGAAAGAATTTCAATATTCGGGATAACAGAAGCTCCGGTTGTTGTAAATCCCGACATTGCTTCGAAAAAAGAGTCAGTAATTGATAACTTAAATTCGCTGAAGGTGAAAGGAAGTCCGCCGAAAAAAGAGTAAAAAACAAAGGTCAGTATCAATAATAAGTAACCTTCTCTTTTCCCAATATTTTTTTTTGCTTTAATGAAAGGGAGGCAAAGAGCTAAACCCGATAAAATTGTAATTCCTGAAGAAATCAAAAAAGCAAGAGAATCTGTTCCTCCTGTAAATAATGAAAAGAGCAGAGGAATAATCATTACTATTCCTTCCAGAGTAACAAGAAACCCTAATATCTTTAGTATAAACTTATAATTGAGCATCAGAAATGCTATCTGAAAAATTTATCTATCTTTTTAATTGCCGAAGGTAAAACAAAAACTACAACTTTATCACCTTCTTTTATTTGTGTATCTCCCTTTGCAATAAATCCATGTTCGCCTCTGATTACACCACCAATTATAGCATCATAAGGGAAGTCGAGATCTCTTACCAGTGACTGGGTTACCTTTGAACCTTTCTTTACAATTACTTCGACAGCTTCAGCATCGGTCGATGAGAGGCATTTAACGCTCGAAATTTCAGAGTTCATTGAGTACCTGTATATGAAGCTTGCTGCAATGTATTTCTTATTAATTACGCTTCCAATACCTACTTGTTCGGCCAGACTGATAAAGTCAATATTTTCAATTTCAGCAACAGTGCGTTTAACACCCATTTTCTTTGCAAGCTGGCAGGTAAGAATGTTGGTTTCCGAATTTCCGGTTACAGCAATAAAGGCATCCATTTTTTCAATGCCTTCTTCCTTGAGAAGTTCAAGATTTCTTCCGTCGCCATTAATAACAAGCACATTGTTTAATCGATCAGCTATTTGCTGACAGCGTTCCTTATCGATATCTATAATTTTGACATTTAGCTGTCCGCTTAATTCTTCAGCTGTTTTCTGTGCAATTCTGCTTCCTCCAAGGATCATGATATTCTTTACTCCGAAGAAAATCTTGCCTGTTTTTTCGTACAGGTCGAGCATAGCAGATCGTGTGGTCACAAAATAAACAATGTCACCCGATAATATCATATCCTTACCGTTGGGAATAATTGTCTGGTCTTCACGGGTTATAGCTACCGCACGAAATTCGTTGGATACAGTGCCAAGTTCATTAAGTGATTTGTTGACTATTGGGGCATTTTCCCTGATTTTGAAACCAAGAAGCAGCAAATTGCCACCGGAGAATTCATGAGTAACCCTGGCTCCGGGTTGTTTAACAGAAGCTATAATTTCTTTTGCTGCAAGAGTTTCAGGATAAATCAACTCATCAACTCCAAGTTCAATGAATCGTGGTTTATATATTTTTTTAAGATATTCAGCGTTATTAATTCTGGCAAGAGTCTTTTTTGCACCTAATTCTTTGGCAAGTATACAAGCTAGAACATTTCTTGATTCGAAAGGAGTAACAGCTATAAAAAGATCAGCTTTTGATATGCCTGCATCTTTAAGGTCGTTGATTGAATTGGCAAAACCACATACTGTCATCAAATCTACCTGATTGGCCAACTGCTCAAGTTTAACCTTGTCTTCATCAAGTAATGTGATGTCGTGATTTTCCTTGCTTAACATTTTTGCCAGATATGTACCCACTTCTCCGGCACCTGCAATAACTACTCTCATATTATTTACCTCAATTTTAAAAAGTGCACAAATTAAAGTAATATATAGATATTTTTCAATGCTTATCTGTTAAATAAATGAAACATTTAATATTAGATATTTCTATACTAAGTTATTAAACTTTATTCATAATTCAAGGATAAAAGATCCCTCATTTTTAAGCCTATACAAGTGTGTTTCCAAAGTGTCAGTCTTAATATTGTCCGGCGATTTTTTATATGATGAAAAGGGTGTAAATATGCCCTTTTTGTCAAGTATCTCCATTTTCTTCCAGTTTATTGACAGGTCAATATATGAAGCAATTTCTTTTTTACTGTTTGAATTGTTGAAGTCAATATATATCCCTTTGAAATATAGCAGATCGTTATTCCCTGAATAAACAGGAGAAGCAATATCAGAATTCGGAATAATTGCCTCAGGATCTGATGTTCCATATTTTCCTGAAACATTTTTCAATTGTTTTTTACAATACTCGCTTATTGAATCCGGGTCACTATAGTAATAATGTTTATCGTTTGAAATAAAACTTATTAAGGGCTCCTTGTAGTTGTTGTATATAATCAGCAGATTTTGTTTACTGTAAGTATATTTCTCATAACATTCAATTGAAATAAGTATAAGTATTACACTTAGAGAAATAAACAAATACTTTGTTCTTTTTAAAATTATAAAACAAGTTAATGCAATTATTAAAACATAAATCAATATGAAAGAGGCATCTGAAATCCAGATCTTTTCGATAACCGAGCCGGGTAATTCTTCTATCATCTTAACTGAGAAATTCATGAATCTTACTGAAAGTTTCATGATAATGGTCAATAAGTCAGATAAATAGGGGACGGGGTACAGGGCAAAGAAAGCAAAAGCAATATATAGTACTATTCCTGAAACGGGGACAGTCAGGAAATTGCTTAGAAGAAAATAGGTTGGAAATTGATGAAAATAGTAAATGCTGAGGGCGGTTGTTCCTATCTGTGCTACAAGAGAAACAATAAACAAATCATATATGTACCTGATAACTTTGTTTTTAGTAGTCAGTAAATCTGCAAATCTTGGTTGAAAGAATACAATGCTTATTATGGCAAAATATGAAAGCTGAAAACCTACATCGAATAGTATTAACGGATTTATTAAAATCAACGTTAATGCTGAAGCAGCTAAGGTGTTATATGTATCGGTTTGCCGGTTCAGATTTTCTCCGATGACTATGAATGAAAACATTGCACAAGACCTCATCACTGAAGGAGAAAGACCTGACAATAAGCCATAGAACCACAGAAAACCAATTATTATCAGGATTTTTAATAAACGGGTATTTTTGTTTCTATTCAAAGGTTTCAGCAAAAAGGCAATAATCATATAAATAATAGCAACATGCAATCCTGATACGGCCAGCACATGCATCGTTCCTGAGGCGATATAGCTGTTTTTAATATCGTTGCTTATAAATGTGCTTTCTCCAAGGGTAAGCGCTGCCAATACATTAAACTCATCACCATCAATTCCTGCTTTTTTATATATACTTAATAGTTTCTCCCTTATGTTTAAGGCATATACCAGAATATTTCTATGGTTAGCATCGCAGATTAAAACAGTATCATTTACAAATACCTGATACCTTATGCCTTTTCGGTTTATAAATTTCTGATAATCAAAATCTCCGGGATTGTTTCTGTTGGTAATTTTATTCATATTTCCAAATAATGTTATCCTTTTCCCCGGATTAATTTGTTGATTATAAGATGAGTCGGAGCAGTAGACAATGATTCTTTCATCTATGGATTCAATTTTCTCTGAGCTTTTTACAAAATCTGTATTTAGGGTAAGTTTAAGTCTGTTTTTAGTGGTAAATGATTTATTGACTACAACTCCTGAATATATTCCCTTTTCAGGGATGATGTCATTAAAAGCTATATTCTTGCTGATGTTTGAAAATGAAAATCCGGCATACAGGAATGAAATAAATACAAAGATTCCAAATATTTTATTTTGAATTGCAGAGGCTTTTGCTTTAAATAGCAGATACAAAACTATTGGCAGAATCAATAGGCAGGGGAGTAGTATTGATATCGATCCGATCCGGATATATTCAGCAAGGAAAATACCTGTAAAAAGAGGTATTACAAATCGAAGTAAGGGGATACTTTCAAATATGTTTTTAGTTTGGGACATACCCAAATGTAAAACAAAAAGTAATTCTTAATTTATAATTTAAAATAGATTTATGGCTATAAAGAAATACAGACGAAACAGATAAAATAGCTTTATTAGCTTATTTTGGAATTTTTATTTTGTATTTGATTTTGACATTTCCTTTTGTAATTGCAGTAAGCTTACTTTTCAGCAATCTTTTTCTTAAAGGCGAAATATGGTCGATAAAAAGTTTCCCTTGCAGGTGGTCATATTCGTGTAAGATGATTCGTGCAGCATAGCCATTGTAAGTTTCTGTCTTTTCATTAAAGTTTTCATCCTGATATTTTATTACTACCTCTTCTTCACGATATACATTTTCATGAATGTTAGGCAGGCTAAGGCAACCTTCTTCAAAAACCCAGGGTTCACCTGAAACAGAAAGGACTTCCGGGTTGATAAATACTTTCTTGAAATCCTTTAATCCGGGTTCTTCATCACTGGCAGCCATTGTAGCATCGACAACAAACAATCTGATTGAAAGACCAACCTGAGGAGCAGCAAGTCCTACACCTTCAGCGAAATACATGGTTTCATACATGTCGTCAATCAATTCTTTAAGATTAGGATAATTCTTATCAATTGGTTGTGACACTTTTCTTAAAAGAGGGTCTCCATATACAGTTACAGTCATTATCATACTACCTGTCTTTAAATTTTTGTTGTTCAAGATAAAATTGTAAAATTATTGTTGCGCTAACTGCATCAACAAGTTCTTTGTTTTGACGGTCCTTCTTCTTAAGTCCCGCATCAATCATTGTTTGAAATGCAATTTTCGAAGTATAACGTTCATCTACCTGAATAAGATTAAGGTTTGGATACTTTTTTTGAAAATTCTTCATGAAAGGGTTAATATATCTCAATGATTCAGAAGGTTGATTGTTTAAAGTTACAGGATATCCGATTATAACACATTCAACATTTTCCTTACTGAAATAATCATCAAGAAAATTGAATATCTCATTGGAATTAACGGTAGTCAGTTTATTGGCAATTATTTTTAAAGGATCGGTAACTGCTATTCCTGTCCGTTTTTTTCCATAATCTATCGCAAGTATCCTTCCCATTTAAATTTTAATAGTATCAATGCTTGGAATAGAAGATTGTATTGGTAAAGTATCAATGTTAGTGGCTCCATGTTTTGCAAGTTCGTATCTTATCATGGCAAGCGGGCATTTGTTTCCGTATGTTTCAACCTGAATACTATAAACGGTATGGGTTCTTCCAACACTCATTGTTGGTTCATCAGCAAAAAGATTGTTCTTTACCAGATAATCATCAATAATCTCGCGTTTGTGATTTGCAACATTAAACGAAACAAGTACTTTGTTTTCGGCGTTTATAGACCCGTAAATATTTAAAAGAAACATTTTAAGCAAATCATACTTCTTTTCATCATTTTTCAATGAAGGATTGATCCAAATACTAGTTTGTGATTTGAATACTGTTTCAATAATTTTCAAGCCATAATTACGGATAGCACTGCCTGACTGAGTAATTTCAAGTCCAAAGTCAGCACCACCGTTTAAAACCTTTGATTCAGTCTTACCCCATGTTTCATAAATTAGTACTCCCTTTTCAATTTTGGAAGGAGTTTTGTATTTCTGAACAGAAAAATCGTTGAATTCATCAATCTTGCCAATCTTTTTAAGGTTTTCACGCACCCAATTGAGAGCCAGATAAGGCATTTCAGTTACAACGGTAATAAGGTCTTTTTTAGAAACCAGATCAGCAAGGTATTCTTCAGTATTATCAAAAGGAGTTTCTCCTTTAACAATTCCAACAAGGCGAACACCACCACGATTTAATGGAAGGACTTGTTCC
This sequence comes from uncultured Prolixibacteraceae bacterium, assembly GCA_964443445.1. Classification (GTDB taxonomy): domain Bacteria; phylum Bacteroidota; class Bacteroidia; order Bacteroidales; family Prolixibacteraceae; genus CAYMTR01. The sequence goes on from CAYUEI010000155.1 coordinate 6,945, forward strand.
AGATTTATATCAGTATTATATTCAAGTTTGAATTCAATAATTCTTTCCTGAATCCAGTCGTCGCCTGCAATAGCAACGTCCAGTTCATTCAGGGCAAGCTGGGAGCTGAATTCCTGTGGACGGCCATCCCATCCGTATAAGAAATTTACCGTTTTGAAAATACTTGGTCCACCTTCTTCGTATCCCTGAGTTTTGAAGCCTGAAT
>CAYUEI010000156.1:0-4302 GCA_964443445.1 uncultured Prolixibacteraceae bacterium
TAGAAATTATTGTATAATCATCTTCTGACTTGCTGAATAGTTATCGGCTGTCAGGGTATAGAAATAAATTCCTTTAGATAATTCCTTTGACTTAAACTCCACAACATGCTTTCCTGAAGAGAATTCTTTTCCCCCAAGTTCTGCAACTTCAGCTCCAGTCATGTTATAAACCTTCAATGATACAAAAGAACTCTTTGCAAGTTCAAATGGTATATTGGTCATGTTAGTTGCCGGATTAGGAAAGTTTTGCCCAAGTGAATAACCATTCATTTCTTTTTTAACAGCGCTCACTTTTACTTCGCATAAATTGGATGATTCTTCACCTCCAAAAAGAGGATTACTAGGATTATTTGAAATACAAAGTTTATCAATCTTAACCCCTTCTTTACAATATGCGATAGAAACAGTATGGTCTCCCGGCGTAAGGTCTAAACTAAGCATTTTTTGCCATGCCCATCCTGGTCCTACTTGCCCGGTGTACTTTTTGAATTCTCCGTTATCTACTTTTATCCATATAGCATTCTTTGTATCCATAGGACAAATCATTCTTCCAAATACATGGAAAGTAGAATCTGATTTAATATTGAATGGAATGGTAATAATATCTTCAGCATTAGTTGGTACAGTATCAATGCTGTTATTTTTAGATTTAATTCTTACACAATATTGATTTGAAGCATATAAATCTTTTAATAAATCCCACTTCGCTCCAACAGTTCCACATTCAACTTCAAGCCAAACAGATTCGCTACCACCAGCATCACGTTTGCCGAATTCAGGAGTTCCTGTGCCCCACCATGCAGTCCATGCAGAATAGTCTACATTAGGATATGTATTTAATTCATAATTTGTACTTACAGTTGTATCTCCAACTAAAAACCTGTCAACAAAAGCTTCTACAGCCTTATATTGATTATTATCAACAGCACAGTGAGAGTGCCCTCCAATTATTGAAAATCCAAATCTTTCAGGTACACCGAAGTTTTCCCAAACTCTCTCAGCCGCGCGACATGAAACATACCCTGATTCATCAGCAAGCCATACATAATCAGGATTTCCTAAAACAAGAAGAGCTCTTGGTGCAACCAAAGCCATAAGTTCATGATGGTCGTGAGGAAGCTTTGACACACTACTGCCACTGAATTTCCACATTGCCTGTATAAACCAGTGCTGATCTGTATTGCCGAGAGTTTCAACTCCGGTTATAGTTTCCGATACACGCCAGGCTGCTGCGCCTCCGCCACCTGATTCCTGTGCAATTGTAAGTGCGATTCTTTCATCCATCGCTCCGGCAAAAAGAGCCATTTTACCAGCAAATGAACATCCTGAAATTGCAAGCCGGCTAAGATCAATTGGTAAAACATCCTTTACTAATTCAAGACCATCTATCAAACGGCTTACTCCCCATGGCCAGGCAGCGTATGCACCCATGTACGCGAGATCAGGATATAATTTATTAATTGGTTCATTACCACGACTTTGTTGATGAGCCATAACCTGAGTGAAATCAAATCCAACAGTTGCAATTCCCCTTTTGGTAAATATTTCAACGGGTAAACTTCCAGAACCACCACCTATTCCAATGATTGCAGCAAAAGGACCATCTCCTTCCGGTAATGTCACCTGAGACTTAAGGGTGAGTGTCTTTCCATTTTCAGTTATATTTACCGTAAGCACTTTGTTTTCATAAGTGGCAGTAATAGTATCCGGACGTTCAGGCTTTGGACCTATTTCATAATTCTGAATCTCATTCAGGATTTCATTCCTTCTGCAAACCCAACCTTCAAGAGTAGTGTCTCTTCCACTTCTGTCTGACAATTCAAAAGGGTCAGTCAAAGGACGGATTACAGGCAACTCTTCAAAACTTGGCAAAACCGGTTTAGTACAGCTTGCACCTCTGTTCTCAACATCATACGATAACGGTATTTCCTGAGCATAAGTTTTTACGATAGCAAAACCACATAGTATTACCATCAAAAAAATCAACTTTCTTAATTGTGCTTTCATCTTTTTAATCATTCATTTTTAAATTAGTTAGACAATTAGTATTAAATTATAAAATCATTCAAATTTTAAGATATGGGCACATCTATATAACGACCCATAATTAGGAAGGAATTCTAAAGGTTCATCAAATATACAAATCCTGTATTTTTTTTCATTTGCAGGAATCAATCATTATTCAATAAAAATGAAGCATGAGTTTTTAAAAACATGAGATTTGTCAATTTTGATTTTTAACTATGGTTTTATCTAACTATAATGAACAACTAAAAAGTAAATTCGTTAAACGAAAGGTATACTAAATAATCTTGAAAATATTTAGTATACCTTAAACCTTTATATGAGAAAAAATTAAATGCCGGGATATTATTTACAATGAAAAATTTAATCCTGCCATAAAATACAGTTAAAATATAATACAATCATCTTTAGTTAATAAGACAAGATAAACATATATTTGAGCCCATGGCACTTGACTGATCCAGGTTTAAATTGGAGAAATCCATTTGTGCAGCGTTAGTCATAATGTTACTCTCAAACATTAAAGATTTAAGAGTCAAATTACTTGCAATAATATCATTGCTCACATCGGTAAAACCTGCTTTTAAAGATTCACTACTTTCTATTCCAATTAACTTCAATTGAGCAACATCATTTTCAATATTAATTGAGAGGTTTTCTTTATCGAATGCATTTAATTCGCCTGCTGAAGCTGTCAATTGCTTTTCAGAAAGGTATTTCATTCTTGGCTTATCATTTACTGCAGCAGCCTTGACTCCCTGAACCATTAATAAATGATTGTAAGCTTTATTAAGCATCTGAACGTTGTTCCCATTCTTGGAAGCCAGATATCTACCGGCTTCATCCAAAAATGATATTACAGAATTATCTTTGTAATTCATCTGCGATATTGAAGTGTTGGCATTTTGAATTGCCATATATACATCTGAAGGATCAGTGTTATCCAATGCATTCAAAACAACTATGGCCATCATAATTTCTGATCTTAATTGTGCCATACTCTTATAATATGTGTTAAGTCCATCAATCAACTCTCCATTCATGCTTTTAAAGTCGGCTAAACCTTCTGAAGCTTTAATTGCTGTTTCCAATGCTGAAGTCATTGAAGATGCAGTTATATAATGGAAATTTAGATATTTCTTAATTCCATTGCACAGACTGGTATCAGACAATAGTTCACTACGCAATTTTACATCTTCATCAGAAATTTTTACATTCCTGTAATTATTAACCTTTGATATTGTTCCCTTCGCTGCTTCATTATCAATTTTCGTATCACTAACTAATATTCCGGCTGTAAATCCAACCATTAGTCCTGCAATTACGAAAAGAGCTGTCCTGATTTTTTCATTTCTAGTCTTCATAACAATATTTTTTAAAAGTTTTCTAAAGATAATTAACTTGTACTTTCTATAAGTATAATTTTTAATTTAAAAAGTTGGTGAAATTTACAGTAAATTTTAAAAATTGTATAAAAATCTTATTTCGGAAAATTACACATCTATTTTAAAATATCCTAGTTAGTTAGAATTTCACTATTCGATTTTTGTAATTATCATTATCTGCTTTCTCCAATTAAAATGTTTTATTAATTTTCAGGAAAATAATTAAAACACAAATTTTTATGTATAAGGTAAACACTATCTGTCGGATTCTTTGTGTATCCTTAATTGCATTTTCATTAAATGCATGCGATCAAAACACAGAATCTTACTCCGGTCCTGATCCTGATAAGAATTCATACGGACCTCAACCGGTCATCTATGAACTCCCTGATATCAAAGGGAAAATCTATTATGTTGCTCCAAATGGCAACCCTGATTCAGAAGGGCTCGACTCTCTTAACCCGGCTTCTGTTGAATCTGCAATTGTAAAAGCTGTAACAGGTGATGCTATTATTATGAGAGGCGGAACCTATCGTACAGGAAACCTGACCTTCAACCAGGGAATTATTATCCAGCCTTACAAAAACGAAAATCCCGTCCTCAAAGGAACGCTTGTAGCTGAAAACTGGAACAAAACCCCGGAAGGATTATGGTCTATTAAGTGGGAGCATCTCTTTCCTGCAGGACCTGAAAGCTGGTGGAACAGAATGTGGGAAGAAAGATTTACACCGCTACACCGGTTTAATAACGATGGCATTTTTGTCGATGGAAATTTTCTTGAATCGTCCGGCAGCAAGAAGGAAGTAACTGAAACCAGCTGTTATATAGATTACAATAACAAGGAAATTTTTATAGGCACAAATCCTGAAGGTAAGTTTATTGAAATCACTGC
>CAYUEI010000156.1:4402-7134 GCA_964443445.1 uncultured Prolixibacteraceae bacterium
TGATACAATGGTCCATATTGCAGGTTATTATCCTCAGGGTGTTTCCGATGAAAAAAATCACGGAAAAGATGTTGTCGGTACTGTCTTTGAAAATTGCACTTTTTCAAAATGCTTCCGTATAGGAGTATTTGCCCTTGGCGATAGCATGGTTATGCGTCACTGTAAAATTATTGATACCAATACTGAAGGCTTATATATCGTAGCTTCTTCAGATGTTTTACTCGAAGGAAACATCTTTGCCAATAATAACATTGAAAAGTGGACTGGCTTTTATCCTTCTTCGGTTAAAATTTTCAACCAGACTCACCGGGTGGTATGCCGTAATAATCTCATCATTGACCAACCAAATTCTAATGGTCTTTGGTATGATGTGGGAAACAAAGACGGAGTATTTGTAAATAACTGGGTTGAAAATATAGGTAATATTGAAAAGTTCACTAAAAAAGAACACATCTGGTCAAATTTCAGCGGTTTCTTCTATGAAATATCAAGCGATGCTGTTTGCGCCGGTAACGTTTTCCTGAACTGCGAACAAGGTTCATTCGTTCTTAACAGTGCTAATGTTAAAGTTTACAACAATACATATATCAATAGCACTGCCAGCTTCGGAAGAAATGAACGCGGCGATGAAAAAGACCATTTCGGATGGCATATTCTTACTGCTCCGGGTGTTGATTCACGCTTTAATCACATTTTCAAAAACAATATCTTCTTCATGGAAAAGAAGTACCAGCGCCCTAATTTTACAGCATGGCAACCAAATAATATGTGTGAAAGGCTTAATAATTCTCAACTATCAGAGATGAACAACAACTTCTTCCTTAACGAATCTGAAGAAAAATCTGATACCATAATTTCATGGAGCCCTGCTAATAATGAAAAATGTATGATTAATATTATTAGTCCTGAAGAACTGACTGCTTTGTATCCTGATTTTGAAACTGAAAGCAAGGTTAATAGTGGAATAGATGCTTCCTTTTTTAATAATTACAGCCAAAATGATTTTAGCGTTAAAGCTGAAAATAAGGAAATGGTTAAAGGAGCTTTAATCCCTGAAGAAATTGCTGCATTATTAAAGTTAAAAGACAAGAAAGCTGCTTTTGCAGGAGCTTATTACATTAAATAAGAGATTGAAAATTAAAAGGCCGGACAATAAAATCCGGCCTTTTTTTATCTGCACCATAACTCATTATTACCGTCCTGACATTTCTGCCTTTAACTTATTCCTGTTAAACTGTGCGTCCTTATTCCCCGGATTTACTTCAAGTGTTTTATCAAAATATTCAAGAGCCTTTTTTAAATTCCCAATTTGAATATATGCTATTGCCTTATTATTGAGAAACTCTTCAACAGGTTTATAATTTACTTCAAGCCTATCATATATCGATATAGCTTCATTCCACATTTGCTTGTTTAGCTTAATTACAGCCTTTTGTTTCAATGCTTCATAGTTATCGGGAAAGAATCCCAGAATGCGGTCAAACCACCCTTCTGCACTGTCTAAATCACCCATGGAAAGACTTAACGATGCCAGCTCGAAAATCACCTCAACATCTTCGTTGTTCAATTGATACAAGTTGTTTAAAATTCTCATATTCTTCTGAACCTGAAAATAATGAAGCCTCTTATTACCTTCTGCCTGGTATAATTGCGAAAGCATCTTATTATACTTATAATTTACTGAATCCCTTGGAATTATAAAATCTATATCTTTCTTAGCCTTATCAAAGGCTTTTTTATTCATTTGCACTTGTGACCGCATGAAATACAACTCATTATCATCAGGCCTTTCATCAAGCAACTGATTGACAATCGTAAGTGCATCATCATTTTTATCAGCCTTCATAAATGTTTCAGCAATCATTATATTCAGACGTTGTTTTTCTTTTGGGTTAATCTTCAGCATTTGTCTGTAGCAATCAATTGCTTCTCCATATTTGTTATTCTTCTTATAAAATGAAGCAAGTAATTCATAAAACTTATAACTCCCCGGGTACTTCTTTACTAATGATTCTGCCTCATTCATTGCTTCTTGTCCCCTGCCTGTATTTGAAAGTAAAGTTATCTTCAACGACAGATAATTTTCATCATTGGGTTTTAACCTTAATGAGTCAAGAATAATTTTCATTGCTTTCTTATTTTCCGATATTTCTTTCAGCGAGTTAGCCTGTTTGAGAACTAAATTCAACATCATCCTGTTAAAATAAGTTTCAAGGTAATTGCTGTCAGATTGAAATGCTTTATCAAGATCATCAGATGCCCTTTTATAGTATTTATTACTAATAGCATCATAGGCTGCCCGATTGAAATACTGAGGTGTACCTGAAAAATCATCTGTGATTTTTTTAAACTCATCAGCATCAAAAGGATAAAACTCCGGAATATTTGCTGCTCTTTTTTCAAAACACAGATTTTCAAGCAGCACCGGAGGTGAGTCGTTGCCATTCTCATCTATGTGTGTAAGATATAGCTGTGTATATATACCCCGGTTTTTAGATGAAAATACAATCCATTTACTGTTAGGCGACCATGAATGCCATGAATTCATTTCATCCATATTACAATTCATCAGGCGAGGTGTTCCTCCACCTGCAGGCATAATGTAAAGACGACTGTCTTGCCGAAGCAGCATAAAATTATCAGCCTGACAAAAGACTATCCACTTACCATCGGGCGAAAACTTTGGAAAATAATTGCTTTTCCCGTTGCCGGATGCTCCTTCCAAAGGCGCT
>CAYUEI010000157.1:0-7133 GCA_964443445.1 uncultured Prolixibacteraceae bacterium
AATAAATATTTATTCATTTTATGCGAATATATATAATTTTTCAAAAAAACATATACATTTCAGGATTTTTCTGTTAACCAAAATACCTCATTTATACTATTTTTATAATTGACGTATCTTGAAAGCACAAACAGATAATCAGATAAGCGGTTAATATATTTAATTATTGTGTTATTTCCCGTATTATTTAATACTGCAATTCTTCTTTCAGCTCTCCTGCAAACAGTCCGGGCAATATGTATATACCCCGAACATACACTCCCTCCCGGAATAATGAAGTTACTTAGCGGTGGAAGATTTTCCTGCATTAAATCAATTTCATTTTCCAGTTCGGCTATTTTTTCTTCCTTAATAAAGAGCTTATTTCTTAAATCAGATTTATCTTCATCAGTAGCAAGATTTGATCCGATGACAAAAAGACAATTCTGAATTGAAAAAAGTCTGGCTTTTAAATTTTCATCATCACATGTACTTCTTATTAATCCCAGCCATGAATTCAATTCATCAATAGTCCCGTATGCTTCAAGCCTTATATCTGATTTGTCAACCCTTGTGCCTCCGATTAAACCGGTTGAACCATTATCCCCCGTTTTTGTATATATTTTAATTTTATTCATCTTAAATTAATTTGTTTTAAGGTAAAACCGAATTAACTCTATTTTATTAATTTATACCTTGTTTAGAATGTTATTTATTGTCACCAAAATTGATGTTCTCTTTAATCATGCTCATTTCATGATTTTTTAAATTTAATTCTTTACAATTGTATGTAAAATTATAAGATTTTAATCAAGGTTATTTTTTTTCTTTATCTTAATGCTGAAATCATCCAAACAATTAAACTGATTTGCAATAAATTTGTTCATGACTTCTCAACTATCATTAGATATAAAATACCTTAAAGGGGTTGGACTTAAAAGAGCTGAACTGCTGAAAAATGAAATTAACGTTCAGACTTTCGGCGATCTCTTATATTATTTCCCATATAAGTATATCGACAGAACAAAGTTTTATTCAGTAAGGGAAATTAACGACGGGATGCCTTACGTTCAGATAAGCGGTAAGATTGAATCATTTGAAGTTGTGGGCATAGGTAGTAAAGCCCGGTTGAATGCTGTCTTTTATGATGAAACCGGTTCTATTGATCTGATTTGGTTTAAAGGGATTAAATTTATTCAGCCTACATTAAAACCGGGGAAGGAATTGATTGTTTTCGGAAAACCTTCAACTTTCAACGGCAGAATAAATATTGTTCATCCTGAGATTGAAGTGCCTGATGCTTCAAAGCAAAATATTGCAGGATTCGTTCAGGCATTCTATAATACTTCAGAGAAGATGAAGAAGAATTTCCTTACTTCAAGGGCTATTCTTAAACTTCAATATACTCTTTTTGAAACACTACAAGGTAAAATTGATGAAACTCTTCCTGAATGGTTCGTTAAAAAATATAAACTCATGTCTCTATACGAGGCCTTGCTAAATGTACATTTCCCAAAAGAAAACGATCTTCTTCGTAAAGCCAGATATAGACTTAAGCTAGAAGAGTTATTTTTTATTCAGCTTAAAATCCTTAGTATTAAATCACTCAGAGAAAGAAAATTCAAGGGTCATATCTATTCTGTTGTAGGTGATCATTTCAATAAGTTCTATAAGGAATGTCTTCCTTTTGAGCTTACGAATTCACAAAAGAAAGTGATTAAGGAAATCAGAAAGGATATGGGATCAGGCAGGCAGATGAACCGCTTGTTACAAGGAGATGTCGGGAGCGGTAAAACACTTGTTTCTCTTATGTGTATGCTGATTGCAATTGATAACAATACCCAGACTTGTTTAATGGCCCCTACAGAAATACTTGCAATTCAGCATTATAATACGCTTTCCTCAATGCTTGAACCTTTGGGTTTAAATATTAAGCTTTTAACAGGTTCTACCAAAACAGCTGAAAGGAAAGTAATCCATAATGATCTGGAAGAAGGGAGGCTGCATATTTTAATAGGAACCCACGCATTGATTGAAGATAAGGTCATATTTAAAAATCTCGGATTTGTAGTTATCGACGAGCAACATCGCTTTGGTGTAGCTCAAAGGGCAAGCCTCTGGGCTAAAAATATACTTCCTCCCCATGTTCTTGTTATGACTGCCACACCTATTCCACGTACATTGGCTATGACTGTTTACGGAGATCTTGATGTTTCTGTTATTGATGAACTACCTCCCGGCAGAAAGCCTGTAAAAACGATTCATTTTCTGGACAATAACAGAAAGAAAGTCTATGAATTTGTTAAAAAAGAAATTCTTAAGGGAAGGCAGATTTATATAGTGTATCCTTTGATAGAAGAATCTGAAACTCTTGATTATAAAAACCTTCAGGATGGCTATGCTACAATAAAAAAGGTTTTCCCCGAATTTAAAGTAAGCATGGTGCATGGCAAAATGAAGTCTCAGGATAAAGAATCGGAAATGATGAAATTTAAAAAGCATGAGACTGATATCCTGGTTTCTACAACAGTTATTGAAGTAGGGGTAGATGTTCCAAATGCTTCAGTTATGATTATTGAAAGCTCTGAGAAGTTTGGCCTGTCACAATTGCATCAGCTTAGGGGCAGGGTTGGCAGAGGCAGCGATCAGTCGTATTGTATACTTATGTCTTCATATAAGCTTTCAAAGGAAAGCACTATCAGGCTTGAAACTATGGTCAGGACTACCGATGGATTTGAAATAGCAGAAACTGACCTGAAGCTCAGAGGTCCCGGCGATATAGAAGGAACACGACAGAGTGGGGTAGGCTTTGATCTTAAGATAGCCCAGATTGCAAAGGATGGTGAAATTTTATCTTTTGCAAGACATATAGCTACAGATATTTTGGATGAGGATCCTGATATAAAAAATCCAGAAAACATTCTTATAAGAAAGAAGTTGGCAGAGATGAAAAGGAATCAGTTTATATGGGGCAGTATAAGCTGAAATAAGCACTTATTATTCTGTCTTTATGAACTTGTTACGCTTTTCTTTTCCGTTTAAATATATAGCCTTTAAGATGTAAATACCATCAGGTAATTCTGAAACATCAATTCCATTAATAAAATCAGTTTTTATATTTCGGCTAATTATTTTTCCATCTGAAGAATAAATAAATATTAGCTGAATATCTCCGGTAGCCTTGTTGCTCAGGTATAATTTATTTTTAACAGGATTAGGATAGATAAACCTGTAATCAAGCTCATAATTTGTAATTGCATCAGGTTTTGCTTCTATTTTCGAAGTATCCATTACATTGTATAAGAAATTAAGTCCCAAAGGCAGGCTTGTTTGAAGACTCATCGTATGGTCACCGGTAGGATCAATTTTAAAGGTGTAAGGAATATTATATTTCGATAATGTATCAGCAAAAAGACGGTTTTGTGATAAAAGCTTGTATCCATCCAGCTCACCGCAATATAAAAACATTGCCAATTTTGGGTCATTATTCCAATCCTTGATCATGTTGATAGGATTGTTAATTTCCCATCTGTCTGCAACATCCTGATCAATATTTCCATCCGGTTTAACGGGAAAATCAACGGGAGGATTGTTGTTCAGGTTTGGAGAAAAAGCTCCGGCCATTGAAAACACAAGCTTAGTCAAAGACCTGGAATATGTGAATGTATATGGTATGGTATCACCATTTTCTGATAAAATATCAGGCAATATATCATTGTAGTAGGTAATATGAATAGGTCCGCTGAGTGATGCTACTCCTATGAAATTATCAGGATTTTTTAAAGCGTTTTTCATTGCACCATATCCACCCATGGAATGACCCATAATACTCCATTTCTTGCGGTTATTCCATGTGTTATAGTTGTTCTTAACCTCATTATAAAGGTCTTTTGAAATGTAATCTTCAAAATTGCCATACAATTCGGAATTTGTATAAAAGCTGCCAAGAAAAGGGTCAGCACTTCCGTCAGGGACAATGTCAACACTTCCGTCAGGTACAACGAAAATTACTTTAAAAAGATTTTTATATAATGTCTGACTAGACGGTAATAGTAATACAAGTTCAAGGGCTTTAACCATCTTCTCTGCATTTACACTTGCCCCGTGTAAAAAGATGATAACAGGATATTTTTTTGTTGTATCTGAAGCATCATAACCATCAGGATAAGAAACGTAGTAAATTTTTTCTTTACCTAAAGCATTACTTATAAAAGTTTTGCGTACAAATCTTTCTGCATTGACGTTGATACTGACAACAAAAAAGATAACAAATATTGATAAATACTTCAGCATTTCCTTTTTTTTATACAAATTAAAGAAAAATTCAAACTAAAGATCAGGATTGTATGTTAATAAATAATTTATGTTTAAGAATGAAATATTAGAATTGCAAGTAAGAAGTTTTAAGAATTAATTTATTATTTTGACAACCTAATTATTAAACATTTATGAAAGCACAAATATTGACCCTCATAATATTATTGGCAACTATCCTTAACGGTAATGCTTCCGACAGCAAATCAAAGTTATTCAAAAGGAATAATGTAGCAACCGGAATAAAAATCGGACTTAACGAATCAAGAGATTTTCATATTCCGCCTCCTGCATGCTTTACTGATAAATCGGGTAACCTGGCATCCAAAACCAACTTTGTTGTAAAGTTTAATGGCTTCAGCACTCAGTCACGTGCAGCGTTTAATTATGCAACAGCAATCTGGGAAAGCTTGATTAATACCCCTGTTGAAATTCGTATTGATGCCTACTGGAGGGAAATGGGAGGAACGGCACTGGCTTCCTGCGGAGCAACAACTTATTATCTTGGATATGATGGTATGTCTTATCCAAATACTTATTATCCTGTATCATTGGCTGAAAAGATGACAGGAAAACAGTTGAATGAACCTCTTGAATATGATCTTATTGTTAATGTTGACAGTGAAACAAACTGGTATTTTGGTACTGACGGAAAAACTCCTGCTGACAAGTATGATCTGGTGAGTGTTTTATTACATGAAATATGCCATGGATTAGGCTTCTCTGAGTCCTTCTATGTTCAGAATAGCCTGGCAGGTTGGGGATTAAGCAATGGACACGGATTGATATACGATAAATTTGTTACCGATTCAAAGGGGCGACATATTACTGATACTACAATATATCCAATAGATTCAAAGGAATTGAAAGATGTATTGACAGGAAGAGTATTATATTTTGAGGGGCCTTATCTAATAAACGATTTTGGCAAAAAAGTTTCCCTTTATGCACCTTCTACCTGGGAATCCGGATCAAGTGTTTCTCATTTGACTACTTCATATTCAAGTGGGGAAAATTCATTGATGATCCCTTTTAGCTATAAAGGTGAATCTATACACGACCCTGGAGTGGTTGCCCTTGATGTTCTGTCAGATGTAGGTTGGAAACAGGTATATATTGAACATGAACCTGTTATTAATTCTGAAGATATTAAGAATGTTTCAATTGAAGCAAAAATTTACACGGATTTTGATTCTGATGTTTTTAATCCAAAATTATTCTATTCAATAGATAGCACTGACTATGTAGAAAAGGCTCTTGTTAAAAGTTCTTCCGATAATAAAAAATATTCAGCCTTAATTCCTGTTACAAAATCTTCAAATATTAGCTATTATATAACTGCCGATGATAAGTTTAACAGGAAATTTACTGTTCCTGTCTACGCCACTGAAGAAAGCTACGGCTTTTATATTGGTGCTGACACTTTACCCCCCGAAATTTCCCACTATCCTAATACTTTTCTCTTACCGGGACAAGATTCGATTTTAATTAACGCCAATGTTACTGATGGATTTGGAATTGACACTGTATGGGTTGAATATTCATATAACGATATTGTTCAAAGCCCTGTTGGGATGAATATTTTTAAAGAAACACAATATCAGCTCGATCTTGATATTTCTTTTTTGAATATTAACGATGGAGATTCTATTAAATACAGGATTGTTGCCAGAGATAAATCAAAATCAGGGAACTTAGCTTATTTGCCTGATTCAGGATGGACAGTTATCAATGTAGAAGCTATACCTGATTTTGTGGAAAGTTTTGAAAATAACTTTGAAGCAACTAATACTGATTTCATTCTGCAAGGCTTTTCATTTGAAACTCCCGATGGTTTTAAAAACGGAGCCTTGCACTCTGTTCACCCATACGAATTTGCCGGAGAAAATAACCACCTTGAATATATTGCACAGTTAAGATACCCGGTGAAAGTAAGCGAAACTAATCATTTCATGTCTTTCGATGAGATTGTTCTTGTTGAACCCGGAGAAACCGGCACAAAATATGGCGACGAAGAGTTTTGGGATTATGTAATTGTTGAAGCATCTAAGGATGACGGTAAAACATGGTCTTATCTTGAACCGGGATGGGACTGCCGGATTAATAACAAGTGGTATTCTTCCTATACTAATTCAATGTATGTTCAATTTTCACAAGCAATTGGTACTCCGGAAATGTATACTAATCACTTGATTGATATTTTATCAGCAGGCAGATTAAAAATTGGTGATGAAATAATTATCAGATTCCGCTTGTATTCTGATCCATTTGCTAACGGTTGGGGTTGGGTTATTGATAATCTGAAAATTCAAACTGAAGGTTTAGCTGCCAGAAAACTTGCTTTGGATTCAGAGATTAAGATTTACCCTAATCCGGTTGAAGGTAATATGATTAATATTTCAGCGAAAAACAGTAAGATTGAAGAAGTTTTATTTTATAATATGCAAGGCTCCCTTGTCTTCAGAACTAATAAAGTTCTTAATGATGGTATTGTTTATTTACCTGAAACCTTAAAGGGCGGATTCATCGTTATTGTAAAGACCGAAAATCAAACTTCTCATTCAAAACTACTTATAAAATAAAAGCTATTTATACAGCAGGTACTTCTAATTCACCTTCATTGGTAGGAAATAGACACAAGTAGCAAGACACAAGAATCAAGATTGGATATTGCCGAATCATAGAAAACTTCGAATTCATCGTCATTGCGAGTCCCGACCCAAAGAATTTAGGAACAATGTGAATATGACAGGGAATAAACTTCTTCTGTTAGGGTTAAAACCCCTGTTGTCAGGCGATCATGCATACCCCGGCCTAAAGGCCAGGGTTAATAAAGAAGG
>CAYUEI010000158.1:0-7124 GCA_964443445.1 uncultured Prolixibacteraceae bacterium
TTACAAATAAGGTATAGTTTTGCACCGATTTCAAATTAAACCCTTATGGATTCAAACAACAAGGTAATTCACAACGGCTTTGTAAAAGAAATTAAACCCGGTAAAATAAAAGTTGGGATGACTGTACTTTCCGGCTGTGCAAGTTGTAATATAAAAGGGGCATGCAGCATGGCAGAAAAGACAGACAAGGACATTGAAATAGAATGTGATTCAAGCGCTTATAAGGTTGGGGAGGAAGTGATGGTTGAGCTGGAAACATCATTGGGTCTTAAAGCGATATTATTCAGCTATTTACTGCCTTTAGCAATAATAATTACCACTTTAATAATAGCATCTTCTTTTTTACAAAACGAATTATTAGTAGCTTTGTTAGCTTTAACATCAGTAATACCCTATTATTTGATTTTGTATTTATTCAGAAAAAATATCAGTAAAAAGTTTACTTACAATGTAACTCACATCAATTAGTCAGATATGTCTTCAGCATTACTATATACTATTCTTGTTTTAAGTTTGTTAGGTATTGTTTCGGCAATAATTCTATACATAGCCTCCAAGAAGTTTCATGTTTATGAAGATCCCCGGATTGAGGAAGTAGAACAAGTTCTTCCTTCTGCCAATTGCGGGGGATGTGGATTTGCAGGTTGTCATGCATTAGCAGAAGCGATAGTCAAATCAAACACACTGGATAATAAATTCTGTCCGGTGGGAGGAAATGAAACGATGGCTCAGGTAGCAAAAATTATGGGGTTTGATGCCCAGCAGAAAGCTTCAAGGAAGGCTCTTGTAAGATGTAATGGGACATGTGAATTCAGGAAGAAAGATAAATTATATGAAGGGGCGTCGACATGTGCAATAGCGGCCATGAATTCAGCGGGAGACACAGGATGTCAGTTTGGTTGTCTTGGCTTTGGCGATTGTTGTGTGGTTTGTAAATTCGATGCGATACACATGAACACTCTAACAGGTTTACCTGAAGTTGACGATGAAAAATGTACAGCTTGTGGAGCTTGTGTAAAGGCTTGTCCGAAATTCCTTATAGAACTGCGAAGGCAAATGCCGAAAAACAGGAAGATATATGTAGCATGCAGAAATACTGAAAAGGGAGCGATAGCTAAGAAATCGTGTGAAGTAGCGTGTATAGGCTGTGGCAAATGTGAAAAAGCATGTGAATTTGGAGCTATAGAGATAAAAAACAATTTAGCGTTTATTGATTCCGATAAGTGTAAGTTATGCAGAAAATGCGTTTCAGTATGCCCTACGAATTCAATAATTGAAGTTAATTTCCCAGCGAGAAAGACTCAGGAATTAAAAGAAGAACAAAGTGTTGAAAACGTTTAAATTAGGAGGAATTCATCCTGCTGAAAATAAAATATCGGCAGAGAATGCGATAAAGCAATTGCCATTACCGGTGATAGTTACTATCCTTACGAATCAGCATATTGGTGCCCCATCTAAATTGGTTGTGGCCAAGGGCGATTACGTGAAGACCGGGCAGTTGATTGCCAAATATGCAGGCTTTGTTTCTGCTAACATTCACTCTTCAGTGTCGGGTAAGGTTTTAAAAATCGAACCTGTCATTGACAGCACAGGATATAAAAGAGAAGCAGTAATAATAGAATCGGACGGACTTGATATTTGGGATGATTCAATTGACAGATCGGAAGAGCTGGTTAATGAATCAGTTTACACTGCCAATCAGATAGAAGACAGCATTTTATCATGTGGTATTGTAGGAATGGGAGGAGCAGCCTTCCCTACTCACGTAAAACTTCTTCATCCGCCGGGAGAAAAAGCTGATTTATTGCTTATCAACGGGGCGGAATGTGAACCTTACCTCACTGCCGATCATAGGCTTATGCTTGAAAAAGGTGAAGAAATACTTGTAGGTGTTAAGCTTTTGATGAAGACACTGAATGTTGACAAGGCAATTATTGGTATTGAAAACAATAAGTCAGATGCAATAAAAAACCTTACAGAACTGTCGAAGAAGTATAGTTGTATTTCAATTTGTCCGCTGAAGGTTAAATATCCTCAGGGGGGTGAAAAACAACTTATTAAAGCAGTTACAGGCAGGGAAGTAAAATCGGGGAAGCTACCTATTTCAACGGGAGTGGTAGTGAACAACATTTCAACCGCATATGCTGTTTATGAAGCAGTTGCCAAGAACAAACCTTTATTTGAAAGAGTTGTTACTGTAACCGGGAAATCGCTTAAGAACCCTTCAAACTTTAGAGTCAGGATTGGAACCTCAGTTTCAGACTTGATTGAAGCAGCAGGAGGAATGCCGGAAACGACTTCGAAAGTAATAATAGGTGGTCCGATGATGGGTCGATCGGTTGGTACGGGTGACATTCCTGTAACTAAAGGCACATCAGGCGTTTTGCTTCTTGACGATGAAGACGCTCACAGGAAGAAAGCGTTAAACTGTATCAGATGCGGGCGATGCGTTTCTGTATGTCCGATGGGACTTGAGCCATATTTACTGATGACACTGTCTGAAAAAGTAATATTTGACAAAGCAGAGCAAAACAAGATAATGGATTGTGTAGAATGTGGGTCATGCAGTTTTATATGTCCTGCCAACAGACCATTACTAGATTACATAAGATTTGGGAAAGGAAAAGTCGGAAACATTATACGTAACAGAAAGAAATAGAAATGAACAAACTATTGACAATATCGCCATCGCCACATCTGCATGACGGCAGTTCTGTAAAGAAAATAATGTATAGTGTTATTATAGCCCTTGCCCCTGCCTTGTTATGGTCGTTCTTTGTATTCGGATTTCCGGCAGTATTTGTAACTTTAGTATCAGTAGCTTCATGCGTTCTTTTTGAATGGCTGATACAGAAGTACATATTAAAAGTTACTCCAACTATAAATGATGGATCAGCAATAGTAACCGGTATTTTATTATCGATGAACCTTCCGGCCACTCTCCCATTCTGGATTGTCATCATAGGAGCATTAATAGCTATCGGAATTGCAAAAATGTCGTTTGGGGGATTAGGACAAAACCCGTTTAATCCTGCATTGGTAGGTCGGGTTTTCCTGTTGATTTCATTTCCTGTTCAAATGACAACCTGGCCTCAGAATTTAAGGGCTGCGGATGCCATTTCAGGAGCAACACCATTGTCATTAATAAAAGAAGGCTTAAAAACAGGAGAGTCGGTAAGCGAGATAATGAAGAAACTGCCTGATTACGGTGATTTGCTTTTGGGTAATATTGGAGGATCGCTTGGTGAAATATCAGCATTATTGCTTTTAATAGGATTTGCTTTTCTAATTATAAGAAAGGTAATAACATGGCACATACCAGTTTCAGTAATTGGATCAGTATTTATTTTTACAGGAATAATGTGGCTAATCAATCCTGATAAAAACATTGATCCCTTATATCATATACTAACGGGAGGAGTAATACTTGGTGCTATATATATGGCAACCGATATGATAACATCACCGATGTCGAAGACCGGACAGATAGTGTTTGGAATTGGAATTGGGGTTATTACTGTTTGCATAAGGCTCTGGGGAGCATATCCTGAGGGTATTTCCTTTGCGATACTGGTAATGAATGCATTTACACCGCTTATAAACAATTATATAAAACCGAAACATTTTGGAGCTAAATAAAGATGGCACAGCTTAAATCAACATTTAAAAACATGGTTCTTTCCCTATTTGGGATTACGGCGGTAGCTTCAGCTTCGCTGGGAGTTGTGAATAACATGACAAAAGAAGCAATTGCAGGATCTGAATTGAAGCTTAAAAATGAAGCAGTTGCCGGAGTACTTCCTAAATACGATCAGCTTGGAGAAACATATAAAATGCAGCCAGCTGATGGAGGTGATAGTCTGGAAATCTATCCGGCTCTTGATGCGTCGGGGAATGTAATTGCAAATGCAATAAAGACATATTCCAACAACGGATACAGCGGTTATATTGAAATAATGGTTGGTTTTGACAAGAGCGGAGTCATATCGGGCTATCAGGTATTAAAACAAACAGAAACGCCTGGATTAGGCTCTAAAATGGGTATCTGGTTTAACGATAGCAATAAGCCCGGGCAGAACGTTATTGGAAGGAATATTGCCGAAGG
The DNA here is from genome assembly GCA_964443445.1 of uncultured Prolixibacteraceae bacterium. Lineage (GTDB taxonomy): Bacteria > Bacteroidota > Bacteroidia > Bacteroidales > Prolixibacteraceae > CAYMTR01. Next base: position 4,106 of record CAYUEI010000158.1, read on the forward strand.
GCCACTTAAAGTTAAAAAAGATGGCGGAAGCGTTGATGCAATAACTGCTGCTACAATATCATCGAGGGCATTTCTTGAATCTGTCAACAGGGCTTATTCAGTTTTGGACTCGCAATTTGACGGAGTATCATCTGCCACAAAACAGGAAGGAGAAAATCAATGAACCAGTGGAAAAACTTTACAAAGGGTTTCATAAAGGAAAATCCGATTCTTGTACTTGTACTGGGCACTTGCCCTACACTTGGAACAACAAGTTCAGCAATAAATGGTTTTAGCATGGGATTAGCGACAACGTTTGTACTTTTCATGTCTAATATGGCTATTTCATCAATAAAGAATATTGTTCCCGACAAAGTAAGGATTCCGGCCTATGTAGTTGTAATTGCAGCCTTTGTATCAATAGTACAAATGGTTATGCAGGCATATGTACCCGGTTTATATAAGAGCCTTGGGATTTTCATTCCCTTGATAGTAGTAAACTGTATAGTTCTTGGAAGAGCAGAAGCTTTTGCTTCAAAAAATACTGTTTTTTCATCCGGGATAGATGGATTTGGAATGGGGCTTGGTTTCACCATGGCATTGACAGTACTTGGAAGCGTACGTGAGTTGCTGGGAACCGGAAAGATATTCAGTATGACAATTTATCCTGAACAATATGGGATGCTGGCATTTGTACTTGCACCGGGGGCTTTCATTTTATTGGGTTTTCTGATTGCAATAGTTAATATTATTAACAAGAAAAAAGCCTAAAAATAAAGAGTTATGGAATACATTCTGATAATAATATCGGCAATAATAGTCAACAACATAGTATTGACTCAATTTTTAGGTATCTGTCCTTTCCTTGGAGTTTCAAAAAAAATAGAAACTGCTTTGGGAATGACAGCAGCAGTAACCTTTGTACTTGTATTGGCAACGATAACAACTTTCATTGTACAGAAATACATACTCAATCCACTTCATATAGAATATCTTCAAACAATATCGTTTATTCTTTTAATTGCAGCTTTGGTACAGTTGGTTGAAATAATCCTCAAGAAAATCAGTCCATCGTTATATCAGGCCCTTGGAGTATTTCTTCCATTAATAACAACCAATTGTGTAATACTTGGTGTTGCCATTATCGTTGTACAAAAGGATTACAATCTTTTGGAAGGAGTAGTTTTTTCAGCTTCAAATGCAATAGGTTTTGGTTTAGCCTTAACAATATTTGCTGGAATAAGGGAACAGCTTGAAATGCAGAATATTCCTGAAGGTTTAAAAGGCACACCAATCGCTTTAATCACAGCCGGAATACTTGCAATGGCATTTATGGGTTTCTCAGGTATAGTTTAAAAAATCGGTATAATAATTGTTTTAAAAAGTGACAAGAATCAGTTGCAATGATTCTTTATTGTTTTAAAAAATGTGGATATTTGTCCATACAAAAAATTATTACTTAATATTTTAATCTGAATAAAAAAGTAAATGGGAAGAGTACTCATTATCGGAGCAGGCGGTGTTGGAACTGTTGTTGCTCACAAAATGGCGTCTAATCCTGATGTTTTCACAGACATCATGCTTGCAAGCCGTACAAAGTCAAAATGTGATGCTATCGCCCAGGCAATAGGAGGAAACAGAATCTCTACTGCCAGAGTAGATGCCAACAAAGTTGATGAGCTTGTTGAATTAATATATTCATACAAGCCTGATATTGTTGTCAATGTTGCACTTCCTTATCAGGATTTAACAATTATGGATGCATGTTTGGCTACCAAAACAGCCTATCTGGACACTGCAAATTACGAACCTGAAAATGAGGCTAAATTTGAATACAGCTGGCAATGGGCTTATAAGGATAAATTCAAGGAAGCAGGAATAACTGCGATTCTCGGATGCGGCTTTGATCCCGGTGTAACAAGTATTTATACGGCTTACGCAGCAAAACATCATTTCGATGAAATACAATATCTTGATATTGTTGACTGCAATGCAGGTGATCACGGTAAAGCTTTTGCGACTAATTTTAATCCTGAAATAAACATCAGGGAAGTAACTCAAAAGGGTAAATATTGGGAAGACGGTGATTGGAAGATAACCGAGCCTCATGAAATACATAAACCATTGGATTATCCTAACATAGGTGCAAAAGAATCATATTTGATATATCATGAGGAGCTTGAATCATTAGTCAAGAATTTTCCGACCTTAAAGAGGGCACGTTTCTGGATGACATTCGGGCAGGAATATCTTACTCATTTAAGGGTAATTCAAAATATCGGGATGGCAAGCATCGTACCTGTAATGTATGAAGGAAGGGAAATAGTTCCTATCCAATTTTTAAAAGCGGTATTGCCAAATCCGGGCGATCTGGGTGAAAACTACACAGGAGAAACATCAATAGGTTGCAGGATTAAAGGTTTGAAAGACGGTAAAGAACTAACTTATTACATCTACAATAACTGCAAGCATCAGGATGCATATAAAGAAACAGGTGCACAGGGAGTTAGCTACACAACCGGTGTTCCGGCGATGGTTGGAGCAATGATGTATTTAAAGGGATTATGGAAGGGTGCAGGAGTTTTCAACGTAGAAGAATTCAATCCTGATCCATTCCTCGAAGAAGTAGCAAAACAAGGATTACCTTGGGTAGAATTATTCAATATTGATCTTGAACTATAAAAAAAAGGCTCTTCTTTCGAAGAGCTTTTTTTAAAATAAACTAACCTAAAAATGCTTGGGGGAGTAAAATTGGAAGAATTATTTTTGAATTATTAAATACTGTCGGTAACAAAAGTCTTATTTTATAAGGGAAAAGCCAAACAATTACATAATTTTGTGTTTTTTGATTTATAAGCACTAAGTATTTTAAGTATTAATAATGCATTTCATTTTTAAAGTCAGAAAGCCTTCTTTAAAAAAATATATAATTTTGCCATAAACCATGAATACTTTATCAAATTGAAGATACAAACAGGAATACCCAACGCAGGACTTTATCTGTTAATGATAATTATCGCTGCTCTTGCAATAGCATATC
>CAYUEI010000159.1:0-7102 GCA_964443445.1 uncultured Prolixibacteraceae bacterium
CTCCGGTCTTGGTAAATGCATTATCAAGCTGCATATTGTGTTCTTCCCACCAGTGAGAATAGTAACCTCTGACATTTGGATCTGATGTGTCTACCCATACATATTGTCCTGTTTCTGCATCTTTAAGTTTCATAATGCCTACAGGTGGCAGTTGAGCTTCTCTTTCATCATAAATCCTTAAGCCAACAACATCGTGCTTATTTCCTGCAATACTGAGCGATCTTTGGAGCCCCTTATTGTCGTCAAGAAAATCAGATAAAATAAATGCTGTACATTTTTTCTTTATTGCATTAGTGAGATATTCAAGTGCCTGACTGATATTTGTACCCCTACTTTCAGGTTCAAAATCAATAAGCTCCCTGATAATCATAAGAGTATGACTTCTTCCTTTCTTTGGAGGAATGAATTTTTCAATCTTATCAGAAAAGAATATAACCCCGATCTTGTCATTGTTTTCAATTGCAGAAAAAGCAAGTACTGCTGCAATTTCAGTGATAACATTCTTTTTGTATTTGTCGAAAGTTCCAAATTCACGGGAACCGCTTACGTCGATTAAAAGCATCACCGTTAGTTCTCTTTCTTCTTCAAATACTTTGATAAATGGTTTATTGTATCTGGCTGTTACATTCCAGTCAATATTTCTGATGTCATCACCATATTGATACTCCCTGACTTCACTAAAGGCCATACCCCTTCCTTTGAAGGCTGAATGATATTCACCTGCAAATATGTTCTTGGAAAGTCCCCTCGACTTTATCTCAATTTTCCTGACTTTCTTTAATAATTCAGTATGATCCACTTTTATAAATATTACTAAGGTACTTCAACTGTATTGAGTATTTCACTTATTATTTCTTCAGTAGTAAGATTAGTTGCTTCTGCTTCATAGCTCAGTCCAATCCTGTGGCGTAATACATCATGGCATACTGCTCTTACATCTTCAGGTATTACATAACCCCTGCGTTTAATGAAGGCGTATGCTTTTGAAGCCTGGGCCAGACTGATACTTGCACGAGGTGATCCACCATATGTAATCATATCCTTGAATTTTTCAAGCCCGTAATCAGAAGGTTTTCTTGTTGCAAATACAATGTCAACAATGTATTTCTGAATCTTTTCATCCATATATACTTCTCTAACTACATCGCGGGCTTTGATTATATCCGCCGGTTTAAGTATTGTATTTGGTTTCGGAAATTCTTTTAAAAGATTCTGCTGAATGATAAGCTTTTCTTCTTCTTTCTGAGGATAATTGATAATAACCTTTAACATGAACCTGTCAACCTGTGCTTCAGGCAGAGGATATGTTCCTTCCTGTTCAATAGGATTTTGTGTTGCCATTACAAGAAATGGTTGTTCAAGACTGTAGGTGTGATCGCCTAAAGTTATTTGTCTTTCCTGCATAGCCTCCAATAAAGCTGACTGCACTTTAGCAGGAGCCCTGTTAATTTCATCAGCCAATACAAAATTTGTGAAGATAGGTCCCTTCTTAACTACAAATTCTTCCCTTTTCTGACTGTATATCAATGTTCCAATCAAGTCGGCAGGCAATAAATCCGGAGTAAACTGTATTCTTGCAAAATCAGCATCTATTATCTTCGACAGCGTGTTAATTGCAAGTGTTTTCGCCAATCCGGGTACCCCTTCAAGCAAAATATGACCGTCTGATAATAATCCTATTAACAGACTTTCAACTAAATGTTTCTGACCTACAATTACCTTGTTCATTTCCATTGTAATAAGGTCAACAAATTGACTCTCGAGTTGAATCTTATCGTTCAGTGCTCTTATATCTGTATTGATAGTCATATGATAAAGAATTAATTAATTGTTTCTTGTTTTTCTGAATGCGAATATAAAGCAATGAAAAGTTTTTATGAATTTATAATTGTTAAAAATTGTTAAATGAATGAAGATTTTTTTTCAATTTAATATTCTGTATTTCAATATAATAGTTTTTACCTTTTAATTATTTTTAATAAAATTACACTAATTTGTTAAAAAGTGTAAAAGAATATTCTCTTTTTAAACGTCAATTCTATGATATCATTTTATATTTGTTGATTACATTTTAATTCTTATCGTGGAACAGTCTCTTATTATTACTCTCAGTAACAAAGAAATTTTCTCAAGTCATAGTAAATGGCTTTATCCCCTTTTTGAACTTGAAGATTTTTTTAAATCAAATAATTTTGATGTTGAAGATTTATTTCTAACTGATAAAATTGCCGGTAAAGCTGCAGCTTTTCTGATTGTCCGTCTAGGTTTTAAAAATGTTCATATTCATATCATCAGTGAAGGTGCAATAGCTGTATTTCAAAGATATGGCATCAAACTGTCTTATGATGAACTGGTTCCACGAATTCAATGTAAAACTGAAGATTTGGTAAAGGGAGATGAAGATGTAGAAAGCATTTGGCAGATGTTGAGAAGAAGGGCAGGCAGGGTTGCCGGTCTTGCTGTTGATATTGAAAGTTTGAATGTATCAATAAACAATCAGATTATCATTGAAGACCTAAACTTAAAAGTGGGGAAGGGAGAACATATCTTTATTAAAGGACCTAATGGTTCAGGTAAAACTACCTTACTTAAGAGTATTCTCGGTCTTCAAAAAATAAACTCAGGAATTATTAAAATTGGTGATTTTCAGGTGGGGAGTAATGAATGGAACAAAAACCGTTCTGTTGTTGGTTATGTTCCCCAGGGACTTGTTAATAATTCTTTTCCTTTTTCTGCTTCCGAAGTTGTTGAAATTGCATTTTCCTCAAAAGATATTGAGAAGACTGAAAAGGATATTCAAATTGAAATTGCTATGCGCCGTACCGGTTGCTTTCATTTGACTGAAAGACCTTTCAATGAATTATCCGGAGGAGAAAAACAAAGGATTAACATAGCTAGATGTCTTTGTCAGCAGGCTAAAGTGCTTTTGCTCGATGAGCCAACTTCATTTCTTGACCGAAAATCTAAAGATGATTTGTTTGACCTTTTAATCGAAGTATGGGCAAACGAGGCACCTACAGCAATTATTGTTTCTCATGATTATCAGTGGATTGATAAGTTTGGATGGCCTGTTTATGAAATGAATGATAAAAAGATATGTTAGAAATTCTTTCGTATCCTCCTGTCTTGCGTGGCTTTATTGTTTTATTGGCTTCAGGATTCTCTTTCCCCGTAGTGGGTGTTTATCTCTTGAGGATGAACCTTCTGCCTTTGAGATTTATGCTTATGCATGGTGCATTACTTGGTGGTGCAGTTGCTCTTGCTTTAAATATAAATCCTCTCCTGACTACTATGATTGTCAATCTTTTGTTAGTATGGTTCATGATTAAAGCTTCCCGTGATCTTAATGTAAATGCCGGATTTGTAAGCATTTTTATTATGGTTGCAGCTATAGGTATTGCTTTTGCTTTTATATCAATTTTTAATGTTCAGGCTAAGGATACCCTTTCTCTTTTATGGGGTAGTATTTATAGTATAACCCCTATTCAAACTGTGTTTTTCATTTTAATTTCTATATTAGTCATTGTCTTTCAAATTCTTAAAAACAGACAGCTAAACGCTGTTTTCTTTGATCAATCAGTGGCATATTCTTCCGGTGTTAATGAAAAAGCTCTGCAGAATGCGGTTATTTTACTTACTTCTTTTGTTGTAGCTGTTGCAATGAAATTGATTGGTGCTTTGCTTATTGATGCTATAATTATTTTACCTGCCCTTATTTCTACATTGCATGCTAAAAGCATGAAGGGAGTAATTAAATGGGCTTCTTTGTGGGGAGGCATTTTTGCCTTTGCAGGTTTCTTTTCATCATATTTTCTTAAAATACCCGCCAGTTCTGCTATTGCAGTTATTGCCACTCTTGTTTTTATGTTCTTTTATTTTAAAAATAAGTTTAAAAAATGAAATACTTTTTATTGTTTTTATCTGTTCTCCTATCTGTTAATTCTATTGCAGGTCAAAAGGTAAAGATTCTTGCTTCAAGTTCATGGACTGCTGCTTATGTATTTGCTGCCGGTATTGATGAAGTTGATATTCTTGCTCCTGTTGATATGATTCATCCTTCAGAATATGAACTTAATTTGAATGATTTTAAAAGGATTAGTGATGCCGATTTTATTGTTTACGGAGGTTATGAAGTTGCTTTAAAAGAATTGATGAAAAGCAATACTGTAAATAAGGATAAATTCATTAAAATAAATACGGGATATAAGTTGGAAACGATCAAGGCATCTGTAAATCTTATTGCTTCAAAAACAAATACTTTAAATGCAGCCAAAGCCAATTTAAATTCAATTGCCATTGCTTTTTTAGATGCAGGTAAATTGATTAAGAATAATAATCTAAAGGGTAAACCAGTGATTTCTCATTTCTTTCAAAAAGATTTTATCACTGAAATAGGCATGGTTCCGGTTTATGTTTTCGGACCTTCACCCCTTGAGGCTTATCAGATTAAAGAAATTGCTAACAAGGATGCTGTTCTTATTGCTGATAACTTCCATAATCCAATTGCTGATCCTATAAATGAAATCAAAAAGAATATCAGAAAAGTTGAACTTATTAATTTCCCCGGAACCAATAAAACACGATCTTTGATTGATGTTATTAATTTTAATATTAATCAGATAATTGGCAGTAAATAATGCAAAGGTATTTTATTCAACTGGCGTTTAATGGTACTAAATATCATGGCTGGCAGGTTCAGCCTAATGCTGTTACTGTTCAGGGGGTTATTACCAATGCTGTATCTGTCCTTACAGGAGAGCAGGTTGAAATAACAGGAGCCGGAAGAACTGATACCGGTGTTCATTCTTCTTTTTATGTTGCTCATTTTGATTTGAATATAGAAACAGATGCTGATTACCTGTGTAATAAACTTAATGCTTTCCTTCCGGACGATATTGTTATAAGAAAAATTTTCTCCGTAGAATCAGGTTTTCATGCTCGCTTTAGCGCTGTTTCCCGAACATACCGTTATTTTTTATCCGGGGCAAGACAGCCTTTCAAAAAAGAGTTTACTGCATATTATCCTCATAAACTGAATATTGAGTTGATGAAAGAGGCATGTCATGTATTAAAGGAATATACTGATTTTACTTCTTTCAGCAAATTGCATACTGATGTTAAAACAAACAATTGCATTATTAGAAATGCCGATTGGTACATTGAAAATGATATATTGGTTTTTGAAATATCTGCCGACCGGTTCCTTAGAAATATGGTAAGATCAATTGTTGGAACTATGATTAATATTGGAAGAGGGAAAACTTCTCATCAGGGCTTACAAGATATTATAGAAGCTAAAAACAGAAGTAGGGCAGGTGCTTCAGTTCCTGCTAAGGGATTGTTCCTTGTTGATATTAAATATCCTGAAGAAATCGATATTCTATTGTTGAGATAAAAAAAGGCCTTGCATTTGCAAAGCCTTTTTTATTGTATTTAGATCATTTTATTACCAACTCGGATTCTGAGTAATCGAACCATTAGTATTGTTTATTTCAGCATCAGGTAAAGGCCATACTTCATGTTTGCCAATCTGGAAGGCATCTCCAAATTGTTCTTGTATTGTCAATCCTGTGTTTTCAGTATACTGATATTGAAGTGCATCTTGTTTCAATACCTTTTCTGCTCTTCCTGTACGTACTATATCCCAAAACTGATGTCCTTCAAATGCTAACTCAACACGGCGTTCTGCCCATACATCTTCAACAGTTACAGCTGATAAAGCCTTTGGATAACCTGTATTTCCTGAATTACGAGCTCTGTCCCTAACTCTGTTGATCCAGGTAAGTGCATCTCCTGTCTGACCGGCTTTTACAGCTGCTTCTGCTCCTATAAGGAGTAAATCAGCAAAACGGAACATTTTTGAATTATGAGGAGCATCACCTAATGAACCTTGTACTGATGTAAACATTGGATCATTGAAATATTTCCATGTTACTCTTCCTGTAGCAGGATTATTAAAGTAAGGTGCTATATAAACAGAGTCTGGATAAGTAGCTCTTAGCCTTTCATTTGAATAGTAGAATGGAATTTTGTCATCAGCTGTTATTACAGATAGCTTATATCTTGGATCCATTATCTTACCGTTTTCCATACACCCATTATCTCTATATGCAGTTTCAACAAAATATTTTGTTGGAAGCATAAATCCCCAGAAATACTCCTGAACTTCTAATACATCTACTTTATTAATAGCATCATATCTCCATGCCTGAACAGCCCTTACTCCATAATATTGTGGAAGAAGATTTCCTTCCTGTCCTTCAGGGAATGTACTTGACCCTGTTTGACGGTGCTGAACGTCAAATATTGATTCAGGACAGTTATTTGCTTCTGGTTGCCAGATAAACTTATAACCTGAAACCTGGGCATGAAATTCTCCGTTACCACCTAATCGGGTAATTGTAAACGGACCATTATGCCCTGTTTCACCCATTAACCAGTAAGTTCCTGAATTGATAACTTCCTTTGCAGTATTGTATGATTCATTCCACTTTTCCTGATATAGATAAGTCTTTGCAAGCATAGCTTTGGCTGCTCCCTGAGTAGCTCTTCCGATATTTGCAGCGTCATGAGCTACTGGTAACAAAGAACTTGCTTTTATGAAGTCTTCTTCTATTTTTCCCCATGTGTATGAGAGCTCAGGACGTGTTGCATTCCATTCTTCCTGAAGTAATACATGGTCGATAAATGGTACACCTTTTAATTGGTTATTGAAGTATTTCTGAAGCTGTGGTTCTCCTCCAAACGTTACTTGCAGTATAAAGTGCATGTAACCTCTTAAGAAATAAGCTTCTCCTAATATTCTTGTTCTCAATGCTTCATCGAACCCTTCAATAGGCTCTCCAATATAATCGATAACCAGGTTGCAACGATAAATCCCCCTGTAAAGGTAACTCCATAATGTTAATGAATATGTTGTAGTAGGAGTATTTGTGAATTTCATTATTTGCTGAAGTGCAGGTTGGTCATTACCTCCGGGTTCTCCACCTGCCAATGCATCTCCTGAACAAACAGTTCCGGCAAAAAGACATCTTTCAATACTTTCTCCTAACTGGAGAATATCATATGCTGAATTTATTCCTTGTTCAGCTCCGCTTTCTGT
>CAYUEI010000160.1:0-6989 GCA_964443445.1 uncultured Prolixibacteraceae bacterium
GTCTTTGTATCATTGAAGTTGATCCTTGCTGATTAAGTACTACCAAACGGGCTGCGTCATCAAAAAATTCATCTTTCTGATTCAAATCCACAGCTCCCGGCGCATCACTTTCTTCGCCATAATACTCTGGTAATAAATATGCCGAAGGATATGACTGCTGTGATGCGATGTGTTCACATACTCTTTCAACTTCCGGAGTATCTACAAGAGCACATTGTAATCTCACTATTTCACTTCCTGATGCAAAAAGCATGTCTCCCTTGCCAATAAGCTGATTGGCTCCAGGTTGGTCTAAAATGGTCCTTGAATCAATCATGGAGGCAACTTTGAAGGCAATCCTCGAAGGGAAGTTTGCTTTTATAACACCTGTAATGATATTGGTAGAAGGACGTTGAGTCGCAATTACCATATGTATTCCGATTGCCCGGGCCATTTGGGCAATTCGTGCAATTGGAAATTCTATCTCTTTACCTGCTGTCATTATAAGATCAGCAAACTCATCAATTACTACAACGATGTAGGGTAGGAACCTGTGTCCCTTTTCCGGATTAAGCTTTCTTTGAATGAACTTCCTGTTATATTCTTTCAGATTTCTTGTATGTGAACTTTTTAACAGCTCATATCTGTTGTCCATTTCTATTCCAACAGAGTTTAAGGTAGCCTTAACTTTTTCTACGTCGGTAATTATAGGCTCTTCAGCATCAGGAAGCTTGGCAAGAAAATGCTTCTCAAGCGATGCATATAAGTTAAGCTCTACTTTCTTTGGGTCAACGAATACAAATTTAATCTGGGATGGATGTTTTTTGTATAATAACGAAGTTATTATTGCATTTAATCCCACTGACTTACCTTGACCAGTTGCTCCGGCAACAAGTATGTGAGGCATCTTCGTAAGGTCGAAGACGAATATCTCATTGGAAATTGTTCTACCCATTGCAATAGGCAATTCGGCAGTTGTTTCCTGGAATTTCTTGGATCCAAGGATAGAGCGCATTGATACTACCTGAGGCTGACGGTTTGGAACTTCAATCCCTATCGTTCCTCTTCCGGGTATTGGTGCAATGATTCTGATTCCCAAAGCTGAAAGACTCAATGCTATATCATCTTCAAGATTCTTTATTTTTGATATTCTGATTCCCTGCGCAGGAATGATTTCATATAATGTTACAGTAGGTCCAATTGTAGCCTTTATCTTGACAATGTCTATCTTGAAATTCTTAAGAGTTTCAACAATTTTATTCTTGTTTTCAATCAACTCTTCATCACTTACCTCCGATTTAAGGTTTGAATAGTCTTCAAGAAGATCTAGGGGAGGAAAATGATATTGCGATAAATCAAGGGTAGGGTCATATTCGCCCATTGTTTCTTCATTCCACCCGTTATCATATTCTTCACCTTCATCGTCAATGGAAACATCTTTATCTTTCTCAATTGTTACAATGGGATTATTATTCTTTATTGATACATTCTTTGAATACTGATTATCCTCTTCAGGAATTCCTTTTTCAATAATAAGGTCATCTTCAAAATCATCTTCAAAATCAAGATTCTTTTCTGTCTTTTCTTCTTTCTTTGAATCAACATCTGAAAATTTATCAAAGATTATATTCTCAATTTTCTTTTCTTTTTTTGGTGATGGAACATCTGTTAAAGCATGATCTTCTTTCTTTTTGAAAATGGATCTATCCGGGGTTAGCTTTTCTACAAACGGCTTTTTAAAATAATTGACAAAGCCTTCTACTACAAATACTAAGTATATTAGTAATGAAAGAAGTATTATGAAAAAAGAACCAACTTTACCTATTATGGAATTCATCCAGATAGCAACATAATATCCGTAAGTTCCGCCCAGGTAAAGGCTTGATGAATGATACTTGCTTTCAAATGCATATCCTAAAGCTACTGACAACCATAACATCAGTATCAATGATTTGATTGACTTTGATAGTAGTCCAGGTATCTTTTGGCTTAAAAGCTTTAAACTGTATATTATTAAAAGGTATATCAGGATGAAAGCTGACACGCCAAACCAGTTGTTGATGAATTGATTGGCAATCCATGCTCCTGTCTTGCCTGTTATGTTTTGTACTTTAATTTCAGGGTCTTTGATCATCTTTACCCATCCCATCTTAAGAACACTCTGGTCTTCTCCTGAATTAAAAAGAAAACTGAAAAAAGCAAGTAACAAATATATTGACAAGGCAATCAGGAATAATCCAAAAATTACTTTGAATTTATCGTTGCGAATTGAATTAGAAGCTTTTGATCCTGAAGACCCTGCTTTACTTTCAGTCTTTTTACCGGTTGTCTTACTCCTTTCGGTCATAAGGGTTTTTGGATTGTTTAATTTCAAATGCAAATTTATCAAAATTGATGACAATGATGAGAGATTATTTTTTTTTTGATTAAACGTTATTCTGTAATTAAAAAGTATTTTTGTTTTTATGGTAATTTTATTTTCAATTTAAAATAGATAATCATGAGATTAAAAAATCGAAACTTCCTTAAACTGTTGGATTTTAGCAAGGATGAAATAGAATTTATCCTCGATCTTGCTCAGAAACTAAAAAGGGAAAAGATGACGGGAATTGAAGAAATGAGACTTCAGGGTAAAAATATTGCCTTAATCTTTGAAAAGACTTCTACCCGAACCAGATGTGCTTTTGAGGTTGCTGCTTATGACCAGGGAGCACATGTTACTTATCTCGGACCTTCAGGTTCTCAGATAGGTCATAAGGAAAGTATGAAAGATACTGCCAGAGTTCTTGGAAGAATGTTTGATGCAATTGAATATAGGGGATATGGACAAAATATTGTTGAAGAGCTTGCTAAATATGCCGGAGTACCTGTAATTAATGGTTTGACTGATGAATTTCACCCTACTCAGGTTTTAGCCGATTTTATGACAATAAAAGAACATATCAAAAAGCCTCTTGAGCAGGTTAAACTTTGCTATCTAGGCGATGCAAGAAATAATACCTGCAACTCTCTTTTGGTTGGTTCTGCAATTATGGGTATTGATTTCAGAGCTGCTGCTCCTGTTTCTTGTCAGCCTGATGGATCTCTGGTTGCAAAATGTGAAAGATTAGCTGCTGAAAGCGGTGCGAAAATTACAATTACAGAAGATGTTCAGAAAGCTGTTTCTGATTGCGATTTTCTTTATACTGATGTGTGGGTATCCATGGGTGAACCTGAAGAAATATGGGATAACAGAATTGAATTATTGAGTCCTTACCGGGTTGATGATAAGGTATTGAAAATGACAGGAAACTCTGAGGTTCGATTCTTGCATTGTCTTCCGGCATATCATGATATGAACACTTTAATCGGAAAAAAGATTTATGAGAAGTATGGACTAGATGCAATGGAAGTTACTGATGATGTGTTTGAAAGCAATGCTTCAATAGTTTTTGATCAGGCTGAAAATAGATTACATACAATTAAAGCTGTTATGGTAGCTATTATACCATAAAATGGCTGTATCTATCTTTTGTATACGGCTCCAATGCCATTTACTTTTTTTACTATTTCAGGATCACCTCTGTAGCCTATCTTGCCAACACCATCCACCGAAGCATTTAGGTTTTTTAATGCAAATACCGAAGCATTTCCTATGCCTGAAACCCTACAGATTACATCCTGAGATTCAAGGTTGTCGGCATCAATGTTGGCCGCCCCTTCTGAAATTGCAGTAAATTCATTAACCTTCCCCGAAAATTCCATATTTACTCCTCCGGCAGCTTTTGCCCTGAAAGTATCAGCAACCATCTGCATCTTAATGTTTGCACCCCCTTCAACATTTAATGCAAGATTGTCGAGATTTATACTATTAGGCGTGGTCAGCATGACTCCTCCTTCAATTTTAATATCTTCAATGTTTTTGAATGTTATTGTTATTTTAACCTCTTCAGTGCCAATATTTTTTGTATGTGTTTTTACGCGAAGTAACTCATCTTCAACAGTTACTCTTATATTTCTCTGTAGATTTTCAGTTGCTGATACTGTTACCTGGCACGAATCACCCTGAATGAGCTTTACGTTATAGCCTCCTTCAAGCTTTATCTTTTTGAAATTATCTAATTCATAATTTTTATCTACATAGCCCAGCTTGCTTCTGTTTATATCTGAAGTACATGAGGTAAGCAATGAAGCTAAAAGAATTCCCAGCCATATAAATATTGAACTTATTTTTAATGTTTTCATTTCAGTGCATTTATAAATTATACACCAAAAGTATATTGACAATTTCATTATTGGTATTCTTAATCGATTAATGGCTTATTACTATCGGTGAAATATAAATTTATTACTTTCTGGCACTTTTGTTTAAATGGCTCGTAATCTTATACAGATACAACGATATATACAGGATTATTAAAACAATTATAATTATTGCTGCATAATCCATTTTTTTTAATCCTTCATGCGATGTAAAGTAGTAGATAGTATATATGATTAACGGAATATTGAGACCTACTATTAATTGTGTAAGCAATACAAGTTTGGTCCTTTCAGCCTTGTAGATTATAAATAAGAAAGAAAACCCAATGATCAAAGATGATATAGCCTGAAAAATAAGTTGTTCACGGAATAAAAAGAAAGCATAAATCATAGGTATTAAGCCTATTATGTAGAATGTCCTGCACAAACCTTTGAATAGGGCAATATTCTGAGCATCTGTATAACCAATAGGAAAAATGCTTTTAGGAGGTAGATTCTGAGGTTTGAAATCATCTTTTTCCAGATCTTCAATTGATGAAATTATCCCCCTGTGAAGTGCTTCTTTTATTGCATCCTTAACCGCCTGAGGCTGGTAATGTTCCCTGAATTTTAAAATATGGATTATTTCATCGTCGGAAACTTCCTTTAATCGATATTCAAATGAATTTCCGTCGTCGTTATTTTTTGATTGAATTGTCATTTTTTTATTTTTGCTATTAAATTTATAAATCTAATACAAAAGTAAGAATACTTATGAACAACTTTGTTTTTTATAACCATACAAAGATTTTATTTGGAAAGGGACAGATTGCTTCTATAGCAGTTGAAATTCCTGAGGATTCAAAAGTTTTGTTGATTTATGGCGGAGGAAGCATAAAAGCAAACGGAATCTATGATCAGGTAGTTGAGGCATTGGGAGATATTGAATTCTACGAGTTTTCAGGAATAGAGCCGAATCCTACTTATGAAAAATGTATGAAGGCTTTGGATATTATTGAAGAAAATGATATAGATTTCCTTTTAGCAGTTGGTGGAGGTTCTGTTGTAGATGCAACTAAATTTATTGCAGCAGCTTATTATTATCAGGGTGAAGATCCATGGGATATCCTCGCTCACTGCGATGAAATCGCTGAAGCTATGCCTATTGGCGTTGTTCTGACATTACCGGCTACAGGCACTGAGATGAATGGAAATTCAGTTATTACCAGAGCTGAATATAAACAAAAACTTTCTTTCGGCTCTCCTGAAGTGCTGCCTGTCTTTTCAGTTCTAGACCCGGAAGTTGTTGCTTCTTTACCGAAACAACAGATTGGAAACGGTGTTGTTGATGCTTTTGTTCATGTAATTGAACAATACCTTACTTATCCGGTTAATGCCAAACTTCAGGATCGTATTGCCGAAAGTATTTTATTGACTTTGATTGAGGAAGGACCAAAAGTATTTAAGAATCCTGCTGATTATGATGCAAGTGCCAACTTTATGTGGTGCGCTGCTATGGCTCTTAACGGTATAATTAAAAGCGGTGTTCCCGAAGACTGGACTTCTCACATGATTGGACACGAAATTACTGCCCTTCACGGAGTTGACCATGCCCGCACTCTTGCAATTGTTCTCCCGGGTGTGATGAATATTATGAGAGAATCAAAGAAGTATAAGATCATTCAGTACGCTCAAAGAGTATGGGGAATTGAAGGCTCAGATGATAAATATGTTATCGATACAGCTATTGCAAAAACAATTGATTTTTTCGAATCTCTTGGTCTGAAAACCCGACTTCGCGATTATAAAATTCCTGTAACTACAATTGAAGAGATTGTTGAAAGAATGGAAGAACGAGGTGATATTAATATCGGTGAAAATAAATTAATCGGTATCATCGAAATTAAGAAAATTCTGGAAGACAGATTTTAATATCTTAACTATAGATTACTAAATCCTGCTTCCTTAAAAAGCAGGATTTTTTATTTCTATATTACATTCATTTATTTTTATTTTTGTTTTGAGGGTATTCATTGAATTTTTTAAAACTATCATCATGGAAGATAATACCGGCTTTGAAGTTGTTTTGCAGGAGATGCTGGCACTTTTTAAAAAGAATATTCAAAATATCGATTTGAAAAAAGTGGAAGATGCAGCCAGGGCAGCTTATGAAATTCTTGGTGATACCTCATGGGAATCAGGCGATCCGATTATCTTTCATTCATTGGCTGTTGCTAAAATAGTGGCCAACGAAATAGGCCTGGGAACCGACCCGGTAGTTGCTGCTATTCTCCATAATGTTTTTGAAAGCACACATGAAAAAGATGACCTTATTTCAAAATTGCCTCAGCTCTTCGGTGATCAGGTGATGCAACTTCTCGATGGCCTCTTTAAAATAAACTCTATAGATACTGTAACTATTTCTGTTCACTCTGAAAACTTCAGACGTCTGTTACTTGCATTATCAGGCGATTTCAGAGTTGTTCTTATTAAAATTGCTGACAGGCTTCAGGATATGAGACACCTTGATAATTTGCCGGCTGAACTGCAGGAAAAATATGCAAGCGAGTCTTCATTTCTTTATGCCCCCCTGGCTCATAGAATGGGCATATATAACATTAAAACAGAGCTCGAAGATGCTTCTTTAAAATATCTGCGTCCCGATGAGTATTACAATATCGTTAAGAAACTTGAAGACACAGTTGAAGAAAGAAAAAATTTCGTTAGTGCTTTCGTTAAACCTATTGAGCTAAAACTTAAATCAAAAGGATTTAAGTTTGAAATGAAAG
>CAYUEI010000161.1:0-6960 GCA_964443445.1 uncultured Prolixibacteraceae bacterium
TTCCTCCAATATAAACACCAATCATCAGTCCGGCTACCTGCCAACTGTCGGGGATTACGTTTCTGAACATATAAAACCCGATTACAGTAACTATTATGACTGAAATGATACCAAACAATACCGCTAACCCGGTTTTAGCTGCCAGCCTTGACCATTGTTTCAAGTTTATTGAAAACAAAAGCAATGGCAAAGCCATTGCAATGGTAACTGAAGTGAAATTATCCTGAACTGCTTTAAATTCAGGCTTTATCAAACCAACATTACCGATTATTATCCCAAGAATATAAGCCAGGGCTACTGTACCAAATTTATTTAAAAGGGATGAACGCTTACATGCGTATAGAAGTCCTACAGGACCAAGTACATAAATCAAGATTACTATAACTGTATTCATATGTCAGGCTTTTTACTACTAAGTAATAAGAAAAAAGAGAGTTTAGCAAACGATTTTTAATTCAATCCCAAATTTGAGGCTGCTTAAAACAAAATACTTATTTTTGCAAACCTATATTTTACGGAAGATGAAGAATTTATTTAAAAGAATCGGCCTATTTATATTCCTGCTTAGTATAAGTACACTTATCTCAGCCCAGCCTTTATCGTTTAAGAATATTTTAAAAGAAATTCAAACTATTCAGAAACAATTTGTTCCCGACAAACGGGTAAACATATTCGATATAAGCATTAAAGATACTCTTCAATCTAAAGTCGTTATTTCAGGAGAAACCAGCCTCCCTGAAGGGAAAAAACATCTTATCAGCTTTTTAGAAGAAGAAGAAATCCCTTTTATTGATTCAATCAGAGTTTTGCCTGACTCGGCTGCAGGTGATAAAACCTGGGCACTTGCCAAATTATCTGTAACTAATATGAGATATCTGCCTGATCATACTTCTGAACTTGTTTCGCAGGTATTAATGGGTACACCAATGAAAGTCCTTGATTTTAAAAAAGGATGGTATCGTATTCAAACTCCGGATAATTATATTGGATGGATGGATGCAGGAGGAATACAATGCCTGACACAAAGTGAATTAGAACTATGGAAGGGCTCAAACCGCCACATATACAATTGCATTTCGGGTTATATTTACGATTCACCAAACAAAAACGGAGATGTCGTAGCCGATCTTGTTCTTAATGATATTCTTGAAGCAGAAGGTGAAACAAAAGGTTTTTTGAAAGTTGTTATCCCCGATGGTCGTAAAGGCTTTATAAGAAAAAAAGAATGTGTTTCTTTTCAAGAATGGAGTTCACGCCAGCCGGATATAAAGAGCCTGCTTTCCTTGCCCCATAAAATGATGGGAACACCTTATATCTGGGGAGGAGCATCAGTAAGAGCTGTCGATTGCTCAGGATTTGTCAAAATAGCTTACTTTTCTCAGGGTATTATTCTTGCCCGCGATGCTTCACAACAAGCCCGTTATGGCGAAGTAATTGACTTCCGGAACCCTGATAATCTTCAACCCGGTGATTTGCTTTTCTTTGGAAGGGATGACAAACATATTGGCCACGTTGGTATTTATCTTGGAAACAGCGACTTTATTCATGCTTCCGGCAGAGTACACATAAGCAGTATTGATCCAAAAGATCCGAAATATGTAGCAACACGAAATAATGTTGCCGCCCGCAGGATATTGAATTCTCTTAACAGTGAAGGAATCGTAAGGGTAAAAGACCACCCCTGGTATTTCTCAAAATAAAATTCAATTTACTGAATGTGTTCCGTCGGGAAGGAACGTTATTGTTGGTGGCACTTTCGATTGTTCAAAAAGATCGTAGTCCTTTTTAAGGTCTCCCCATAAACTGATTTTATCTTTATCCTTACTGTATTTCGATACTAACTGCGAATATTTCTCATCAGTAAGCCTTGCAGGGAAGATTGTTACTCCGATTTTTTCCTGCCCACGACAATAAGCTTCAGCACAGTAAATGAAAAGTTCCTTGATATTGGCATCTGTCATGGCAAGACAACCTGACGACAGACAATCACCATGAATGAATATTTCATTTCCAAGACGACCTTTAACTCCCCTGATACAATCAGAAGCATTAGGATAGTTGATTTCCATCGATAAAAAATACCGGCTGTAAGGATTCATGTCAGAAATGTAATAAAAACCTTCAGGCACCTGTAAATCGCGACTTCGTCTCTTCGGACCGATATTGCCAGAAATTTCACAAATATTGTATTCCTTGATTTTTACAAATACAGAATCACATTCATCTTTTGCCCACAACTCTAATTTCTTTTCAGTTTTAAAAGCCCGCATATAAATCCGGATACTGTCACGAGAAATTGAATATTCAGAGAGGGTTTTATCTATTATCTTATTCTTTTCTGAATAAGCTTGCCTTACCCGCGTATATGAAGAGGGCTCCTTCGTGAAATTAGTAAATGTAACACCCGAGCTGATAAACAATAAGAAAAAAAGACTTACCAGGATTTTCATCCGAAAATATTTTGGTTTATATGATTGAATGTAACCTGCATGTTATTATCATCCTTATTTGTTTTTGCGACGTACATCCCCGTTTTATATGAAATTCAAAAATCTGCCGAAAATAATTAAAACCGCATAAAACTTCCAAACTTTCAACCCATCTTTCATTTTACTTTAACTTTACTCTAATGTACTCCTTTCCCCTTTCACATGTTTTATACTATCTTTATGGCAAAATTCAAACATAATAACATGGTCAGAATATTCCGGCGTTTACTGCTGATAATGCCTATTGCTTTTTTAGTTTTAGCAGGCTTCGCATCATGTAAAAATCAATCTGCCAATAAAGGGTTCGAATCATTTTTAAAACCGGATTCCACTGAGGTTGAAGATGCCCCCGATGAAATCCCTTCAATAAATGCAATGATGATTTCCCCCTTTGATCCCGCACCGGGAGAAGGCTTTCGTATTCTTGCCACAGGAGGAAAGAACGTCCGCAAAGCTAAAATAGTAATTGTCAGTCAAAACGGAAATTATAAATCTGTCAGCAGCGTAACCGGTGATGATTCACCTTACTGGCGCATCGACAACTTTGAAGGAATTCCTGAAGGAAGATACAAAGCCACTTTACTCCGCAATAAAGAGGAGTTGTGTAATCTGGAATTTGATATTTTACCTCGCGAAGCTGTCGCCCGGAAAGGATCTGTATGGAAGGCGCTCAATAGCTGGGACAATAAAACTGAAGCCTTATATTCAGCGTGGATAAATGCTTTATTTCAGAATTGCGATGAGCAGACTTCATGGCCTGCCCTGCATGAAGTGACCCAGAATAAAACCAAAAACTTTCTTTACAACCATTTTTCACTTGGGGAAGATGATCCTGAAGGAAAAACCAAAGTAATCATGGAGCCTGACTGTGCCGACAATCCTTTTTTCCTCAGAGCTTATTTTGCCTGGAAAGCAGGTCTTCCGTTTGGATATCACATCTGCGACAGAGGCTATGTAGGGCGTAATCCCGGTACCGGCCAGTGGGTTACAAATGAATCACCGTCCTCGAAATCGAATCCTGTGCTTGCCTTTAACTCCTTCATCAGAAATATTATGAATGGCGTTCATTCAGGCACAGCACGTACTTCACTCGACAATCAAAACTCGGACTATTATCCGGTTTCACTTGAAAGGGAGTCGCTCCGACCGGGAACTGTCTATGCTGATCCTTACGGGCATACCTTCGTAATTGTCAGATGGATACCTCAAACCAAGGATTATCCGGGTCAGCTTCTTGCCGTTGATGCCCAGCCTGACAAGACGATAGCTATAAAGCGGTTCTGGAAGGGAAACTTTCTTTTTAACACAAAAGAAGTAGTAGGAGAACCCGGTTTCAAGGCCTTTCGCCCAATAATTCTTGATAACGGCAAGTTAAGCCAGATGAAGAATGAAGAACTGAATGCGTCAGCAGGATTTCCTCAATTTTCCATGCAACAAAAGATGATGGACAGCGAGGTTTTTTATAATACCATGGAAAGGGTCATCAATCCGAAGCCATTAGATCCGGAAGCAACATTGCTTAACCTGATAAATGCACTTCACGAACAGCTGTTGGTGCGGGTAAAATCGGTAGCCAACGGCGAAGCCTATTTTAAATCACATCCCGGAGCCGTAATTCCAATGCCTACAAGTGCAAGAGGAATCTTTCAGACAGGTGGGGTTTGGGAAGATTTTTCAACTCCAAACCGCGATCTGAGGCTTCTGATAGCAATAGATGCAGTGATAAGCTTTCCTGATAAAGTTGCCGGTTCACCTGAAGATTACAATATCTCAAAATTAAGTTCACCGGAAGAAACAAGGCAAAAGCTTAAGTCAATTCTGGATAAAAAGGTTTCAGAGCTGTCAATCAGCTATATCCGGACGGATGGTGCTACACAGGAACTAACAGTCGGAGAAATAATTAGCAGGAGGGCTGCTTTTGAAATGGCTTACAATCCCAATGATGGAATAGAAATAAGGTGGGGGGCACCGGAAAACAGTGAAGAAATATCGGTCTGTCGTCGCAGTGCACCCGGCAATCAACAAAGCACAATGCAATCGGTAAGAAAATGGTTCATCAACAGGTTGCATCCTCCGACATAAAAAAGGCTACTTTCATTCATTATTTATATGGACATGATCCGTACCACAACCGTACCACATTCGGGGTATCTCCCATTATAACAGGAGAAACCCCCATTATAATGGGAGATACCCCGAATGTGGTACGGTTGTGGTACCTTAGAGAATAATATTTATGGTATGCAATTCATAAAACCACACCCATATTACTATTTGATTTTACATTACTATTTCATAAATTTATATCTATTCATTATTAGCCTGCATTTTAAAGTAATCTAATTCTATAATAAATAAACCTAAAAACAAGAGTATGGGAATAAGTTTCATGTATCACAAAGGGAGGAAAATTTTATATTGTGATTACTCGCATTGTAAAACCGCTCAGGAGTCAGTATTGTTTCTTAATGAAGTGAAAAATTTCTATCTCACTTTAAATGAAAAGGTATATTGTCTGAATAATTTTTCAGGAGTACCTTCCAGTAATGAGTTCATAGAGTTATCAAAAAAGTACGGCAAAGAAATATTTGACAGCAAGAATTTGAAAGAAGCATGCTTTGGGCTGAACGGATTACAAAAGATTATGCTTGCTGCTTATAATCTGGTTGTAAAAGAAAAGATATACAGTTTCAATACAAAAGAAGAAGCTTTAGAATATTTGGTGAAATAGAAAAAACGAAGTTTTGGTTTCATAAAACATATTCATTCTCAAGGTATTCTTAAAAACCCAAAAACTGAGCATTGATATATTCCGATTACTAATTTTTGATTATTTTCTTTAAGGGTTGTCATTTGAATAATTTTTATGGTTGAATTAGATTGCGATAAAATTTATATAATGGATATAATCCTATATGAAAGAACTGATTATGATTCCATTATCCCTTCCTGAAATTATACTTTACAAATTCTTAATGTTTAAAATACATAAATTTAACAAAACTTTTTGAAAGTGTATTATAACATTATTTATCTTTGACCGAACGTTCAATCAATAAATAATAATAAGATGCCGAGGTCACCGAAACAATTTGAAGAAATGAGAAATGAAAAGAGGCAACTAATTATGGATGTTGCTTTGGATCATTTTGCGAATGAAGGTTATATGCCAACATCGATTAGCCATATAGCTCAAACAGCAGGAATATCAAAAGGATTGATGTATAATTATTTTAAAAGCAAGGAAGAGTTACTGAAATGTATTCTTGATTCGCTGATCGATGATATAATGGTTGAAATAGATTTAAATAAAGATGAAGACATTTCAGAAGAAGAGGCTCTTAATTTTTTTGACTTTTACTTTGACATGATCAGGAACAAACGAGAACAAGTCAAGCTTTATTATCAGTTGTCTGTTCAGCCTCAGGTTGTAAGTTTTATGATTGACAGCCAAATAGATTTCAGCACAATAGGAAAGCAGAAACTTATTTATGATTTTTTCCTAAAGAATTGCAAGACTAATCCGGAGATTGGATTAATAAGTTTATCATCAATTTTAAAAGGATTTACACTTCAGTATGTAATCTCACCTGAAGAATATCCTGATGATATATTTTATGGATACAGGGAATATTTGAAAGACACATTTATAAGAAATAAATAGCCATGAATCATTAATTTAAATAGCCACGAAAACAAAACTTTATTAACCATGAGAAAATTAATTTTAATTGTTTCAATTTTAGTTGCCTCAATTATTATTCCTCTAATAGCCAAGGGGGAGGATGCTAAAGAGATTGTCATTAAGTCTGATTCTAAACTACAAGGAGAAAAGTCGAGTTACTCTGAGATGACAATGTCTATTGTAAGACCAAAATATGAAAGGAGTATTCAGATTAAGTCCTGGACAGAAGGGAATAAGAAATCGCTTGCATTAATTACAGCACCGGCAAAAGAAAAGGGCCAGACCTTTCTGAAGAATGATGAAAACATGTGGAGTTGGAACCCGGTGATCCAGAGGCTGATTAAGCTTCCTCCTTCGATGATGTCACAGGGATGGATGGGATCTGATTATTCCAACGACGATATTCTGAAAGAGTCGTCAATCGTTAAAGATTATACTCACAAAATAACCGGCAGTGAAATAGTTGATAAACTCGACTGCTATGTTATTGAACTTATTCCATTAGAAAAATCTGATGTTATTTGGGGAAAGATAATTCTTTGGATTTCAAAAGATGAATATCTTGGATTAAAAGCTGAATACTACGATGAAGATGGGTTACTTGTAAAAACACATCTTGCGCATACTGTCAAAAAGTTCGACGACAGGAGTCTGCCATCTATAATGGAGATTATTCCTGCAGATGAACCGGGAAATAAAACCATTGTCACTATTACAGACATGAAGTTTAACATTTCAATTGGAGAGAATTTCTTCACTCAACAAAACATGAAACAAATAAGGTAG
>CAYUEI010000162.1:0-3488 GCA_964443445.1 uncultured Prolixibacteraceae bacterium
TTTTCTTCAGGAGTCATCCTTGAAGCAAGGTCGGCAGCTCTTTCTTTAAATGAATATGATGTATTTAAATAAATTGGCTTTTTCTGACTCTTAACAAATGGCATAAACGAAGTAATAGTTAATGAGCCAAGTACTAAGAAGACTATTTTAAATAGTTTGGTTTTCATGACAAATTGTTTATTTATAATATTCTAATAAGCAAACTGCTTTTAAAAAATGTGGGGTACTTGGTTATCTAATTAATAAATCCAGAATACCCCACTTTTCTTATTCTATATAAATGAACTGTTAATCAAGCTTTTTTAACGTAAATCTAAAGTCTTCATTAACGTTCAACAGTGCTAAACAGTCATTCCAGATAAAAACTTAGCTGCTATTCTTTAAAAAGAAGTGGTGCAAGTTGATATAAGCTACGGCGCCATGTCTGAAACTCGTGGGCTGTACCTTCAGAAACATAAGATACTGCATTAAATCCAGCGCTTTTCAATGATTCTACAGAACTTTTAACTCCATCAGGTCTTTCTTTACTGCCACAACTTAAGAATATAAGTTTAACCTTCGACTTATCCTTTATATCTTCAGGAGCATATACTCCACCACTTAATAAAGCGTAATGAGAAAATACTTCAGGCTTGTTCAACGTGATCGATTTGGTTTCCATGCCACCCATAGATAAACCTGCCATTGCGCGGTGTGGCTGATCAGCTATTGTGTTGAAATTAGCATCGACATAAGGTATCAATTCATCTACAAGTACTGTCTGGAAAGGAGTTATATCGAAACTTCTCAGTTGTCCCCATTTAATTTCGTTTGTCATTCCATAAGTCATTACTATTATGAATGGTTGAATTTTGCCTTCTGCAATAAGATTATCCATAATAAGATTAGCATGACCCTGGTTGCTCCATGCTGTTTCGTCTTCACCCCAGCCATGCTGCAAATACAGCACAGGGTAACGTTTATTTTTATCCTTTCCATACCCCGGAGGAGTGTAAACAAATGCCCTGCGAGAGGTATTTGTGCTTTTTGAAGGGAAAAGTATCTGTTGAACATAGCCGTGAGCTACATCTTTAAGCGCATAGAAATCCTGATCATGAGCAGGAATTTCAATACCGCTCTCCCAACGGATAGAACCGTAATAGTTCAATGCTCCGGGATCATTAAATACACCCCCGTCAATAGTCAGGTGGTAGTAATGAAACCCTTCATCCATAGGTCCTTCGGTAGTACCAACCCATACTCCTTCTTCATTTTTCGTTAGGTTAGTACCTCCTTTTCCGCCAAGACCCAGGCTAACATTAACACCTTGAGCAGTGGGAGCTTCAATACGGAATCGGGCATAGCCCTGAGAGTTTACCATTGGATATTCTTTACCCGGCTGATTCTTAGTGGAAGGTTTGAAATCTTCGATAATGGCTGGCTGGCTTGTTTGTGCAAAACTCAATGAGCTTGAAATTGCAAGAAACAATACTAAAGAAAATAAATGTCGTTTCATAGGTATTAGATTATAGTTTAAAATACAAGCAATTAATTGTAAAAAGGACATTGCTTGATAATTATCCAAATTTCTATAATGGCTATGAAAAAGAGTTCAATTATTAGGTAAAAGATTTCTAATTATGAATAATAATGAATTGATCCATAAAAAATAATGAATCCTATTTTAATAACCTCCTGCATTTATATGTTGTTATTCAAACAGAAACTCTTTGCTCAATGAGTATACTTTAACTGAATCATTATGGAAGATTTTCAATCTTATTGTATCTGACTCTTCAATAATCTTCCTCAAATTGCAATACGATGTAGAATCAATTTGCATTTCATTTACTGAAAGAACTTCAGCTTTTAAAGGCACCTTTGATCTTGAAGCAGGAGAATCTTCAACAATACTTTGTATCTCAACCCTTTTCGACTTATCAAATCCAGTTGTCAGGCCGTGAGTCTTCCAAATAAAATTCTGAATACTGTCGTTGGGGGTCAATATCAACTTCTTATCCATCCAACTAATGGTTGTTTTGTACTTTTTGAAAAATTCTACTCCAAGTAAATTAATACCCTTCTTGCTTGTCATAACCGGAATATTATTGACGAAATAACCTGATTTACCGAAAATTAAGCTATCCAATAAGTAATATTTCTCGCTCAAATTCAAATTAGTGTTTTCTCCCAGTCCCTTAGATCCGCATCCTAAGTTGTTTTTAAATTTCAAATCCAAAGAATCTTCAAGTATTGTATTTTCGCTAAGGAATAAAGTAGTGCCACAACCTAAATCAACTAAAACATTTTTAGCTTTTTTGTTGTTTCTAAATTTAATATCAGTGCTTAAATGGTGACTGAATCTGTTTTCTCTTAGAGAAATATCAATTCTGCCTTTCGGCATTTCTTCCTCTTGAATATTTTTTGAAATTACAATAATTTGTCTCTGGAAATCAATGGTCCACACCAAATGCCTCATTACTCCGGTGCCGATTAAACCGCAAACATTGTCCATGCAATCAAAATTCAAATTTGTTTCTTTTGCACTTACATTTTTAAAATTTGCATCTCCAATTTGTAAAGAACTGATTTTCTTTGTTCTGGTAAAGAAGATGTTTTTGTTTGCTCCAACCGATATTCCAAAACCATTGGATTCTAAACTTTTATGACCACTATAATTACTAAAAATGATGTTTGAAGCACCACTATCTAAAATAAATAAATAATCTTCATCACTATCATTAACTTTCACTTTAACTAAGATATGCCCGGATCCGGAATATGTAAACGGTATAGTATCACATGAAAAACCATTTTCAATATCAGCGTATTCAAGCTTTTTGTATTGAGAATAAGTGTTAATAATTAACAGGACAAATAATACTACAACTATTGAAATAAAAATGCCTAATCCGATTAATATTTTTTTCATAAGTCTTTAAGTTTTTTTGGCTTGGTATGGGTGCAAATATAACATAATAGTTCAAATAGAACAAAGTGAATCTACTCTTTGACCTATTTGTATAAGCTATCAAGCCATTTCACAAAATCATTTTTCCATTCTGAAACTGCGGTATTCTCGTCATAGGCTAATCCAAAACCGTGATCTCCATCAGGATATATATGCAATTCAGAATCTTTGACATCAGTGGAAATCATTTTAAAATACGGTAATACTTTATCTAATGGCATTTTTTTATCATTCCTGGCAATAGCCATAAAAAACGGAGGTAGTTTTTCCTTTTCCTTCGCCTTTTTTATAAGTTTGATATTGCTGCCATGATAAATCAGAGCAACAAAGCCGGGATTCCATTCGTGATCTTCTTTATAATATTTAAAAACCATTCTTTCAGCTAGCCAGCCACCTGCTGAGAATCCCATCATCCCAATTTTATCTTTATCGAAATTCAGATCAGAAGCAAGTTCTTTCATAGTCAGCATGCTTGTGCGGGCATCTTTATAAATAGCATTTACATAGTCGTTTATATTTATTCCCCATTTACCTTTAG
>CAYUEI010000162.1:3588-4654 GCA_964443445.1 uncultured Prolixibacteraceae bacterium
TAGAGGATGAACAATAGGGTTGTCTTTTATTCCATCAGGATAAAGCAGTTTTTCCTGAGGCAGTTGCCCGAAAGCATTAGCTGCAAAAAAAATCTCTCCCAGCAGAAGAATCACAATCAAAAATGCAGCAATGCTGGCAACTCTATAAAGTTTGAGCATGTTGTCTTTGTCAGTTTTCTTATCTAAATCTATCATATTTGATGATATATAATTATTCAATTTTCAAAACTACGCTCGTCGAGCAAATATTTGAAAGCTCGCTTTTCCTCATCATTGAGCAAGATTGCTAAATGAGACGGGTTAATTGGCATTTCGGGTAGTTTTCTCATTATTTACTTCTATTAAGTATGCTAATCGCAAAATGGGTTGCCACTTTAGATTTTATACGGTAACCAACTGATATTATGGCATCGAGATTATATAATTTTTGATTTCGAGTTATCTCTCTTTTACCTTCTTTTTGAACTATTAAGAAATCCTTAATAGTTGCATCCTCAGTCAACTCTCCATCTTCAAAAATGCTTTTCATGTGCATATTGATATAATGTATTGATTTATTTCAAATTCTTCGAATTTTGTCTTTATGCAATTTATAATAATCTTCTCTTCTATAAAAATCATTGTCGTCTGTCACATATCTGATTTTCAGTCTGTCACCATATTTCCTTTCTATTTCTAATCTCTTGTTGTACTTGTACCATATTTTTGCATATTCATTATCAGGCATTTTTTCTTGATCAATTTGTTCTATAAATCTAACCTGCTCTTTTGTTAGTGGGTCTATCTTACGCAAGCAAAGAGCCTCCATCCAAGCCCCATAATTTTTAAGTAAATCAACCTCTTTATTGCTAAAAATCTCTTTCGAACAATTTACTTGAAATTTTGTCTTTAAATACTCCAAATGTTTACCTTTTTCAGACTTGGTTTCATACAACGCATTAGATTCAAATAAAATATCTTGTTCGCCTCTTGAACTTGGTAAGATACCATATCTCACATATCGAATATATTCTTCATCAGAAATCTCTTTTGTATTTAAGTTTGGTATACTTCGAAAATATTGTTG
>CAYUEI010000162.1:4754-6942 GCA_964443445.1 uncultured Prolixibacteraceae bacterium
AATTTCCAGTCAACATTTTTAATCTCTAAATATTCCTTAGTTATCGTATTCCTAAGTTTCATTTGATCTGACTTCAAATAATCATAAGGCTTAATTTCAATTAAATACCCTGTATTATCACTCCATTTTCTTACTAAGAAATCAGGTATATATTTTCTTGTATTTTCATTTAGGAAATTTGTGACCTTCAATGTTGCAAGATTATAATGAATGGCTATTTGCTCTCTAATCCAACTGCATTTATCTTCTATCATTAAAATAAATTTTAGTTCCAGAAGAGAGTGATAAAAACAACCTTTATATTCAATTTTGATAGACCCGTAGGGCCTATTTATATTAGTGTTTGACATTGTGTTTTTTGATTAGTTGGAGAAAATGAAAACTAAATTTTGATATGGCAATCCATTATGCCTAAAAAAGAATTGTTCAATTTTGTTGTCCTTTGTTAACCAGATTGCATCATTATAGTATTTTTAAGGTTTTATTTAACCATAAAGATAAAATTTATGGCAACAAGTTTCAAGTTTGTTGCCATAAATTTATATAGGTTTTTTAGTGCGCCCTAAAATTCCACTTGGAATTATCACTGTTCATATCAAACTTTGCAAGGGTAGGTGTACTGTCTCCTGATGATACCAATGCCAACTTCTCTTTTGAATTTGGAACCACCTTTGGCATTATCCGGTACGTCCCATCAATTAATTGGTCAATCCTCCACAATTGTTCAGGTGCGCCCGTAAATGCCGGTACTGTTATTACTTCTGCTTCTGCAGTTGCTGCTAATGCCCTGTCTGTTCCTGCAATTAATATTTTGTAATAAGGCCCCCCGGGATATCCTCCCCCATCTGGAGCTGCTGTTATTGTCCATTTCTGATGAGGACGGAACATATAATCTCCTATTCTTACATCGATATTGCCTTTAGGCCAGGTTTCAATTACATCTGATAATACCTGCGAAGGAACAGGTTCTATCGGTTCGTTGGGTTCAGGACGAAAACCCCTCATTCTACCCTGCATTCTCACAAAATCGACAACTAACTCCAAAGCATATCCGCGTCTTTCAGATTCAATTTCATAAGTTCCTTCTTTGAAATTATCTCCTGCAACAGGCCATTCATTTTTCCATAGCAACGGACGGATGCCTAATACACTGCGCCCGCTTTGATCTAAATCTGCTTCATAATGGCACGACAATTTTTGAACTCCATCGCCAAGGTCTAATAGCCCAAAGTGCCCCGGTCCGGTAACCCTTCCTCCGGCTGCCACTACCATCTTACCACCGCCTTTTAACATATCTCTTCCCATGTTATCAAGGTATGGACCGGTTACTTTTCTTGAACGACCAACAACGATATTATATGTTGAGTTTGCTCCATCACAGCAGGTTCCATGAGTGCCAAGAAGGTAATACCATCCATCGCGATACATCAATGCTGTAGCTTCACAATCAATTGCAATATTTATAGCTTCGTTTCCTTCTACCCTCTTCCCTGTTTTAGGATCAAGCTCTACAAGACGAATAAACCCAAAATAGGTTCCATAAGAACACCATAATCTGCCATCAGTAGGATCCAGAAGCAGCCCAGGGTCAATTGCATCACAATCTTCCTCACCATCTGATGAAGCAACCTGAATAGCTTCTGTATATTTAAAATCGGGTGAATTTGGATCAAGGGTTTTATTCCACATTGTTAGTATTATTCCATTGTGCCTGCCTCCCAGGCCACCACCGGTTGCGCCATAGACGATAAGGTAGCGGTCGCCAATTTTTAAAGCATCGGGAGCTGCTCCGCCACCGGGTCTTACTCCACCACCATTCCAAGTCCAGCCATCTTCAGAAATCAATCCGCCTCCACCTGTACCAAACGTGTAATACTTTCCTTCACACTCCATTATTGTTGATGGATCATGTATAAATGGTTTTCCTATTTGTGCTTTCACTGTGCCGGCTAACAACAATAATAACATAGCTGTTATACCCAATATTTTATTTTTTAATCTCATAATTCTGATTTTTAACAATTGAAATCTTAAAAGAATGACTTTTATTCACAACTAATTGTGAGGTCTTTAATCGGCTGTCCTTTTTCATCAAGGAAGCGAACACAGAAATCACTCATTCCGGGACCATTAATCACTGCTCCCCTGATTATATTCTTTCCTTTGTTAAGAGTCAGACGAGTTGAAA
>CAYUEI010000163.1:0-6917 GCA_964443445.1 uncultured Prolixibacteraceae bacterium
AGATGAGTGAGATAAGTTTTGAAATGTCACAATCAGGGCATTACCTTGTTATAAACACAAGGATTGGTGATAAAAACAATGTAATCTTCAGCGAGTTTAACAAGATCAAAGAATCTATTGGAGTTGGTGATTCACAGGTTGAAATTAATATGAAAGTTAAACTGCCCAATAATCTTGAATTGAAGGTTACCAATAAGTTTGGCAACATTTATATTAACGATTACAAGGGAGATATGACCATTGACATTGCCAACGGTAAACTAAAAGCGCACGATCTGACAGGATATGTAAACCTTAAGCTAAGCTTCGGGGATGCAACAATCAATACTCTGGGAAGTGGTGCTC
This sequence comes from uncultured Prolixibacteraceae bacterium, assembly GCA_964443445.1. Lineage (GTDB taxonomy): Bacteria > Bacteroidota > Bacteroidia > Bacteroidales > Prolixibacteraceae > CAYMTR01. Next base: position 346 of record CAYUEI010000163.1, read on the forward strand.
TTGAAATTTATTATTCCGACATGAATTTATCAAGTGCAAAGAAATTAAGGATTACAAGCAAAACATCAGATATAACTATCACTGAAATAGAAGATCTTCTTGCCAATTCAAGCAGGGACACATACAGAATAAGAATGGTCAGCGACTTTGAAACCCAATCAAGCTGGACAGATTTCTCAATAAGCGAATTTCACAGGAAATCGGATATTAGAATGAATTACGGTGATCTTACTATTGAGAGCATAAAAAGTACTTTTTCAAATATCTACATAGATTCAAGATCATCTAAAATCAATCTTTGTTTTGATAAAAAAGCAGATGTCAACTTTGATATTATAACCAATCAGGATATACGCCTGCCTATGGATTCCAAAATTGACAAGAAAGAACAAATTGATCCTAAAGAGAAACTTATCAGATACCTTGGAAGAACAGGTGATGTTAAGATTGATAATCCTAAACTGATATTAAAATCATCATCAGGGGAAATAAATATTATTAAAAAGTAGAAATTTATTAAAAATTGCAACCCTTTAATATTTTTCTTGTACTTAAAAGAAAATAATAATATCAAAAAGCCATGAAAACAAAAATCTTTGCAATTATCGTATCAGTAATAATAATGTTAGCTTTCACCAGATGCATTAGTGACCCTATTATCGTAGGCAATGGAGAAATTACTGAAGAAACAAGATCATTACCTGATTTCACAAGAGTAACCTCTTCGGGAAGTTATAATATCTACTGGGAATATTCTGACTCAACTGAAGTTAAAATCATTTGCGAGTCTAATATTATGCCTTATATTGAAACAGCGGTCTATAACGACCATTTGGATATCAGGACAGCCTTTCACGTAAGCTTATCTACGACTAAGCGGATAGACGTTATAGTAAAATGTCCAAAGATTTCAAAAATAGAATTATCAGGATCAGGAAATATTGAAACAGATACTGTTCGTGATAAAAACCTGGAATTAATTATCAGCGGTTCAGGAAACATTTATTCAACCTTCCTGGGTGATGAATATAAATCTGTCATATCAGGTTCAGGAGACATGAATATTTATGCTGAATGTAGGACAACTGAAACTGAAATATCTGGTTCAGGAAAGATTAAAATTGCTGGTTTTGCCGATTATGGAGAATTCAACATAAGTGGTTCAGGCACAATTAAAGCTTATGATTTCTTTCTGAAAAAAGCCAGTGTTAATATCAGTGGATCTGGTACCGGATATATTAATGCATCTGAAAAACTTGACGTAATTATTAGCGGAAGCGGAGATATTTATTATATTGGTAATCCGGTAATCGATTACAACGATTTTGGTCCGGGAAACCTTATCAATGACAATTAAATAATTATTGAGAATTCAAATCCTTGAAACCCTAAGAATCTAATGAAAAGAACAATTCTAACTATACTGGCAATACTTACTGTTTCATCTCTTATGGCGCAGAGATTTGAGAAAGCAGTTGGTATCCGTGCGGGTCAAACAAAAGGTATTTTCTTTGATGTACAAAACAAGGATCTTTCAACTTACAGATTCATGCTTAGCTGGAGAGAAAACGGCAACCAGTTTACAGCTATGAAATATTTTCATCAATATAAAATGGATTTCCTACCCGAGTACATTTCAGTATTTTATGGGTATGGAATCCATGCCGGTTATGTGAAATGGGATCAGTATTATCAGAATACTGAACATGGTTTCTACTGGGACGAAGCAACTGCTCCTGTTATTGGCCTTGACGGCCTTTTAGGCCTGTCCTACGATTTCAAACGCCTTCCTGTTTCAATAACAATAGAAGCAAAACCATTCTTTGATTTCTGGGGAAAGAAAATTTTTGCACCTAATCCTTTTGACTTTGCAGTATGTGCCATATACTGTTTTTAAATAAAATCGAAAACTATTAATACAATGAAAACATTAATCTTTACCATAACAATATTTCTCTTTTCTGTTTCATTATTTGCGCAAAAGACTATTAAAATAGACGATGAAAGTAATGATAGTCAAGAGGTAAAAACCTTATTTAAGAAAGATAAAAGGGACGGATTTTATTATTCGGTTTCTGCAGGATACGCTCCTATCGATAATAAAAATGGTGTAGTAACATCGATGAGAGGAAGCTGGATTATGGATCATTTCTTTGCTATTGGTGTCGGAGGGACTGCTTTTATCAATGAACTTGATGAATTAGACCTGGACCTTCTTTTATCAAATGAACCGGGCGACTTAAACCTTGCCGGAGGTTATGGCGGTATAATATTTGAACCAATGATATTTCCCCTAAAACCGATACATCTTTCTTTTCCTGTTTTGGTTGGTGTAGGAGCTGCCAGTGCCTTTGAAAACTATAGCTACTATTCCTCCCTCAATATCAGCGACTTCTTTTGGGTAGTTGAACCAATGGCTGAACTTGAAGTAAACTTTACAAGTTGGTTAAGAATAGCAGTCTACGGAGGATACAGATTTACATCTGACCTTGATATTGATGGAATATCAAAAGATGCATTAAGAAATTATTCCGCAGGACTAACACTTAAAATGGGGTTATTTTAAATTAAAGACTTCCAATATTAAATAATATAAAGGCGTTGATTTAAAAATATCAACGCCTTTTTTGTTTGCTATCCAATTAAATTAATTTTGCACAATAATTTATCTTGATGGGCAAGCCTTCACAAATAAAGCTTTTTGCTTCAATTATCATTTCGATGATTTTTTTCTCCCTTACTTTTGTTTGGTTTAAAATTGCCAATAATGTTTACGGGCCTTTGACCATTGTACTGTTCCGTCTTATTATTGCAGCAATCATATTGCTTATTTTCACCAAAATTTCCGGAAGCCTCGTTATCCCTAAGAAAAAGGATCTCAAATATATGTTCCTACTGGCGTTCTTTGAACCCTTCCTTTATTTCATGGGAGAAAGCTACGGCTTACAATACATATCATCAACAGTGGCAGCGGTTATTATAGCTACAATTCCTCTTGTAGCCCCTTTTGCTGCTTACATATTTTACAGAGAAAAGGTAAGCCTTTTTAATTCAATCGGAATTCTCATTTCTTTTTTTGGTGTAATCTGCGTTATATTTGAATCGGGCAAGGGAATTACAGCGTCTCCTCTCGGGGTTTTTCTTCAGTTTATTGCTGTAATTTCGGCTGTGGCTTATACAATAATTCTACAAAAAGTATCAAAAAGCTTAAACAATCTAACCATCATACTTTATCAAAACGCAATAGGAATATTTTACTTTTTGCCCTTCTGGCTTATTTTTGAAAAGAACAGATTTATTTCAACTCCCTTTAACTTTGAAGCAATGACTGCAATATTTGAATTGGCAATATTTGGTTCAGTGATTGCATTTATCTTCTTTGTTTATAGTGTTAAACACATGGGGGTAATCAAATCTAATATGTTTACTAATTCCATTCCGGTTTTCACTTCAATATTTGCATGGATAATTCTTGGAGACAAGTTAAACCTTCAAAAGTTCATAGGGATAATTGTTGTAATTGCCGGCTTATTTATTGCACAGATTAATTTCAGAAAAAGATACCATGGACCGGATCCCATACCGCTCGACTAAAGAACTTAAGGAGTTAGTGAAAAAAGACTCAAAAGAACTTAAATCTTTTTTCAATAAGCTTAAATCGAAGAAAACAACTGATGTTGATAATGCTTTCCATCTCTTACACGAGGAGGCATTCAGCTATTTCGATTGCCTGAAATGTGCCAATTGCTGCAGTTCTATAAGTCCCATAATTACAGAAAAAGATATCGATAAGCTTTCAAGGCATTTTAAAATTAAACCTTCCCTTTTTGTAGAAAAATATCTTCACATTGATGAAGATAAAGACTTTGTTTTCAATGATACCCCCTGCCCTTTTTTAATGCCCGATAATTACTGTATGGTCTATGAAAACAGACCTAAAGCCTGCAGGGAGTATCCGCATACTGACAGAAGGAAAATGCAACAAATATTAAAAATAACGCTTCATAACTGCGAAGTTTGTCCGGTTGTTTATGGAATTGTTGTCGAAATGAAAAAAAATCATTTCTGATGACAGAAAAAATGAAACATTTTACACCCTAATTTGAACTATTTGACCTAACCTTATTCCAGAGTATTGCCTTAATTTACATTGTTTAGTTAGGTCAAAAAGTATAATGGTTCGTTCCGCTATACTTCCATTTTTTTATAGAAATTTAAGTCTGTTCATAGTTCAAAAGATCAAAACATGAAAATTAGAAATTATCTGATAGTAAAAACAAATGAGGTTATTTTAGTAGTCCTTATTTTGCTATTATGCCTTTCCTTTAAAGCTCACTCTCAGATTCAAACGTCAAGTATCTTCAACAATGGAATGGTACTTCAGCGAGGAGTTGACATTCCGGTTACCGGAACGGGAAATGCCGGTGCTGAAGTTTCAGTTTCAATAAATGGAATTACTTCTACCGGTGTTGTTTACGGTGATAAAAAGTGGAAAGCAATATTACCGCCCATGGAAGCCGGCGGACCATTTGAAATGGTAATAAAATCGGGAGATGCAACTAAAAACCTTACCAATGTATATGTGGGAGATGTATGGTTAGCCAGCGGTCAATCAAACATGGAAATGACTGTCAGTAATGCAAATAACGGTGCAAATGAAATTGCCTCAGCAAATAATCAAATGATACGGCAGTTCCTGATTCCCAAAACAATTTCAAAGGAAGAAAAGGATGTTTTGCCCTCAGGATGCGCCTGGACACCGGCAACTAAAGCTTATGTTGGAAATTTTACAGCTGCCGGATATTATTTTGCCAAAGCTTTATACGCTGATATGAATATCCCCATTGGAATAATCAACACTTCTTATGGCGGAGCTAGAATAGAAGCCTGGATGAGTGAAGAAATGCTCGGATATGATGAAGAAGATGTTATTCTTGGCGGAGGAACTTATCAGGAAAGACAACCAACAGTATGTTATAATCAAATGCTTAAACCATTAACCGGCTTCCCGGTAAAAGGGTTTATATGGTATCAGGGAGAATCAAATGCTGATAATATTGAAGATGCCCTTGAATATGGAAGCCTGTTTAAAAAGATGATCACCGAATGGCGTCAGCTTTGGGGGGATGAAAATCTTCCTTTCATCTGGGTTCAACTCCCTAACTTTGGAGAAGTATATCCAAATCCTAATTCATGGGACGCATGGCCACAACTAAGGGCAAATCAAAGCAGAGCTCTTGTTATTCCAAATACTGCTGAAGCTGTTACTATCGACATCGGCGATGTGGACATTCATCCTAAGGATAAAATACCTCTTGGTGAAAGACTTGCCTTATGTGCCAGAAAAATTGCCTACAATGAAGATATCGTCTATTCCGGACCAAGATACAAAAGCCATTATTTGAATAACGATGGTAAAGTCGTTATTAAATTTGACCATACAGGAAGCGGACTTATTACCAAAAACTCAACAACAGGATCAATAACCGGATTTGCCTATGCAGGAAAAGATGGGGTTTTAAAATGGGCCAATGCTTCTCTTAGTGGGGATTCAGTGATTATTGAAAATACTGATATTGAAGAAATCAGATATGCCTGGGAATACAATCCGGCAGGTGTAAATCTTTATAATGCTGAAGGCTTGCCAGCTGCCCCTTTTAAAATAAGCATCAAAGATCCGGGATTTGTTATCAAGGCTTTCGATTCCTCAGATTCTTTATTGGAACGTGGACAAACATCTGTATTAAGCTGGGAAACATACGGAGCAGCTGAAGTAACTCTTAATGGAAATATCGTTGATGCAATCTCAGGAATACGGGTTCTGCCTCAAGATACTACATCCTATACTTTGAAAATCACTGATACAAATAACCCTGCCAATTTCCTTGAGAAGAATATAATTATCAATGTAATTGACCCTCTGCCTACTATCAGCATAAGGACTGACGTGGGAGGCATTACTGCCCCCGGAACAGAAATCACTCTAATTGCTGATGCAGCTGCTCCTAAAGATAGAACTGTCAAACAAGTTGATTTTTACATTGATGGAAACCCGGTTGGCAGCGATGATACAAAACCTTATGAATTCAAATGGACTCCTTCTCAGGCAGGCGAATTTTCATATACTGCCAAAGTAACTGACAATACTGATATTTCAATAACATCTGCAGCTTCAGTTATTTATGTGACTAAATTGAAAATAGTGTATTATGAAGCTGAGTCAGCTACTTATACAGGAACCGGATCAGTTACAGGCAGCAATCAATGCAGTGGAAAGAAATATCTGGATCTTAAAAGTGGCTGGGTGTTAACATTCGATAATGTTGAAGTCCCTGAAACTGATGAGTACCCTTTAACTATCAGATATCTTTTGAATTATGAATCGCCCAAAGCTCAAACATTGTTTATCAACGGGGTTAACAAAGGCGACATTACTTTCACCGCTCCTGACTCAAAAACATGGATGAGCCACGTTCAGAATGTTGCTTTAAACAAAGGCACAAATACTATAGCACTTGACGATTCATGGGGATGGATGAGCTTCGATTATATTTCAATTGCAATTGAAGATA
>CAYUEI010000164.1:0-5717 GCA_964443445.1 uncultured Prolixibacteraceae bacterium
TTCAGCAGATACTCGATGAAAAGAATATTCCCGGATTATTTATCCTTACCGGCTCTAATAATTTTCTGATATTTGAGAATATTTCCCAAACTCTTGCTGGTAGGGTAGGTTATCTTTTCCTTTTACCCCTGAGTCTAAACGAAATATCTGATAAGTCTGATATCAATAAGTTGATATTTACAGGTTGTTATCCTGCCCTTCATGATACATTGGCAGATCCTTCAAGGTTTTATGCCAATTATATAAGGACTTATGTTGAAAGGGACGTGCGGATGATTAAAAACATTACCGACCTCTATGCTTTTGAACGTTTTTTGAAATTATGTGCCGGAAGAATTGGTCAGTTGCTGAATATGAGCAGTCTGGCTGTTGAGGTAGGGGTTGATACAAAAACTATTAATTCATGGCTTACAGTTCTGGAGACAGGATTTATAATTTTCAGATTGCAACCTTATTTTGAAAATTTTAATAAGAGGGTAGTGAAAATGTCAAAGATCTACTTTTATGATACAGGACTGGCTTCTTCATTACTTGGAATAGAAAATTATTCTCAGCTTGTATTAAACCCTATGCGAGGAAGCTTGTTTGAAAATGCTGTTATTGTCGACTTTTTGAAGGATAGGTATAACAAAGGTAAATCAAATAATTTATTCTTCTGGAGAGACAGTACAGGCAATGAGGTCGATCTGATTCTTTCCGTTGATTCAAAAAAGATACCCGTTGAAATAAAGTCCGGTCATACAATTTCTAATGAATTTAGTAAGGGCATACTTTTCTGGAACAAGATTACAGGATCAAATGGTGGGTTTGTAATTTATTCAGGCGATGAATTGCAAAGGAGAAGCAACGGGATAACATTTATTCCATTTAAATCTTTAAATTCTTTTTCTGATAAGTTTATTTAGCCGCTCTTTTTTGCCATATTTGCATCTATGCTATTCAAAGATGTTATTGGACAAAAGGAAATAAAAAGGCGGCTGATTGAAAGTGCTAAAGAAAACAGAGTCAGCCATGCTCTTTTATTTTCCGGAAAGGAAGGCTCAGGAAAGCTTCCCATGGCTTTGGCTTTTGCCCAATATCTGAATTGTAAAAACAGAACTGAAACAGATTCCTGCGGAGTATGTTCTTCATGCGTCAAATATCAAAAGCTTGTTCATCCCGATCTTCATTTTTCATTTCCTTATATAAGGAAAGATGATGAAACCAATAGTGATAACTATATTCATGACTGGAGGAAGCATGTTCTTAAAAATCCTTACTTCAATATAAAATCGTGGAATAAGGCACTGAAAGTTGAAAACGCTCAAACACTTATTACTGTTAAAGAAAGTGAGCAAATAATACGCAAGCTTAATCTTAAAATATTTGAAGCGGAATACAAGGTTGTCATTATCTGGATGATCGAAAGAATGAACAGTGAATGTTCGAATAAGCTTCTTAAAATATTTGAAGAGCCGCCACCACGAACTCTCTTTATCATGATTGCTGAAAATGAAGATCTTTTATTATCAACAATCAGGTCGAGGGCGCAACTGGTTAAGTTTACCGGAATAGACAGTGAGTCGATGTCTGAGGCATTAAAGAAATTGCCTGAAACTGAAAGTAAAAACATACAGGGATTGGTGCATCTAGCAGGTGGCAATTATGTAAATGCGCTGGAACTTTTATCGCCTGACGAAGAGTCGGTTTTCAATTCCGAGGCGTTCTCAAAGATGATGAGGATCTGTTATAAGAAAGTCTGGGAAGAGATATTTACGTGGATTGATTCAATATCTGCAATAGGTAGGGAAAGGCAGAAATCTTTCATTCTTTATAGTCTGAGGATGATAAGAGAAAACTTTATTCATAACTTCAAACAGCCGGAGATAGTTTTTCTAACTCCGGAAGAAAAGGGCTTTTCAGATAGATTCAGTCCGTTCATTAATGAGAGGAACATTCTTGTTTTCACAGAAGAATTTGAGAAAGCATATTTTGATGTATCACGCAACGGAAATGCAAAGATTATTTTTTGTGATTTACTTTTAAAAACAATAAAACTGCTTAGGGCATAAAATATTAAAGTGCCTGATTTTCCAATTATTTTTATCGTTATTTTTGCGAGAGTAATTAATCGATATATTCCCTTCAGAGTATGTAGGGCACAACAATAAAATATGGATACAGATAATCAAACTTTTCAGATAAATCCAATAAACGACAGGACAGGCAAATGCGTTAAGCTTGATGTTTACAACTGGTTAAGCGATATTGAGAACACTTCTAATCCTGAAGAGTTTATTGAAATCAGGTTTAAAAATACCCGGAAAGATTATTTCCGTAATGTAAATCAGCTAAAACTTGAAGTGGGTGAATTGGTAGCAGTTGAAGCAAGTCCCGGTCATGATATCGGAATGGTATCAATGATTGGTGATTTGGTAAGAAGGCAGATGAAACGTCATAAGGTAACTCTTGTCAACGGTGAAATGAAAAAGGTTTACCGTAAAGCCAAACAAGCAGATATTGAAAAGTGGGAAGCTTCAATGAAAAGGGAGCATGAAACCATGATTAAGTCTAGGCAGATAACCGCTGAGCTCAATTTGAACATGAAGATTGGTGATGTTGAATATCAGGGCGATGGCACAAAAGCTATTTTTTATTATATAGCAGATGACAGGGTTGACTTCAGGCAATTGATAAAGGTGCTGGCTGAGACATTTCATATCAGGGTAGAGATGAAACAAATTGGTGCGCGTCAGGAGGCTGGAAGGATTGGTGGTATTGGTCCCTGTGGACGTCAGCTTTGTTGCTGTTCATGGATGTCAACATTCAGTTCGGTAACTACAGGAGCAGCCCGTTATCAGGAGATTTCTCTTAATCCACAGAAATTGGCAGGGCAATGCAGCAAGCTTAAATGTTGTCTGAATTATGAAGTTGACAGCTATATTGATGAGCAGAAATTTTTTCCTTCTAAGGTAAAGCTGGAAACAGAAGAAGGTACATTTCAATATTTTAAAGCTGATGTATTTAAGAGAACATATTGGTATGTTTCTGATTCAAGAGTTCCTTCAGGGCAATATGGAGTACCCGTCGAAAGGGTTCTTAAGATTATCAATCTTAACAGAAAAGGGATTAAACCTGAAAAGCTGATAGAAGTTGTTGATAGCACTAAGGAAAAAGCAGCTAATGATTATGGTAACGTTGTAGGCCAGGATAGTCTTACCCGATTCGACAAACCAAGAGATGATTCAAGAAAGAACCGAAGGCCGGGAAAGCATAGAAGCAGACCGGTTTCTCAGGCATCTCCGGAAGGTGAAGAACAACCCCGGCAAAGCTTCAACAGAGGGAGAGACAACAGAGGTTTTCAGAAAAGACGAAACGAAGGAGGTCCGGAAAATAAACAGGAATGAAAAGCCTAACTATGATTAGATTTCTTAAAATATTTGTTTTTTTAATTGTTGCCTTATCATCATTGATTTCCTGCACTAAAAAAGGTAATTATGAGGAATATCGAAAAGTAGACCCTTCAGGTTGGCAACAGGATTCTGTAGCTGTATTTAAATTTGATATTAAGGATACAAAATCGATCTACAATATTTCACTGAACATTCGTAATTCAGGGGTATATCCATACAGTAATGTGTGGATGTTTATTGATATATCAGCTCCTGATAACAGTTCAGTAAAGGATACTGTTGAATTTCAGCTTGCATTGCCTAACGGCAAGTGGATAGGAAAAGGGACAAGCGGGATTTACTCTTGCCAGTTTCCTTACCGGAATAATGTATTTTTCCCTATTGCCGGTACATATAGCTTAAAAATCAAGCATGGTATGCGAAATGAGAGTCTAAAAGGTATTTCTGACGTAGGAATCAGAATTGATAAAAGATAAAGCAAAAAGTGGGGAAGAATAAGCTATCCAAGTTTTCAGATATGGAAACCTTCAGTAACGTGCTGCAGGTACCTTTCAGTGATGTAAATCAAAAAGACCATTCAATAAAAGACAACTGGGCAAGGGATTTCTTTAAAAATAGCAATCCAATAGTAATAGAATTAGGTTGTGGCAAAGGGGAATATACAGTGGGATTGGCAGAAATAAATCCTGAAGTAAATTTTATTGGCATAGACATTAAGGGTGCCAGGATGTGGAAAGGTGCTAAAGATGCTATAGACAAAGGATTGAATAACGTTGCTTTTCTCAGGACTCACATTGAAATGGCAGATAAATTCTTTGGGCATAATGAGATTAGTGAAATATGGCTTACTTTTCCTGATCCGCAGATGAAAAAGACCAGGAAGAGGCTTACTTCAGTCAGGTTTATTGAATTATATAATAAATTTTTAAAGGAAGGTGGAATAATCCATCTTAAGACAGACAGTAACTTTCAATATAAGTATACATTGTCAATGCTTGAACACAATGGATTCAAGATAATTCAAAATATTCCCGATGTATATGAGAGCAAGGAAATAAATGAGGTTTTAAATATAAAAACCTACTACGAAAAGCAATGGTTGGGGAGAGGAATAAAAATCAAGTATTTAAGCTTTATTCCAAATCAGAATAATCTTATAGAGCCGGATGTTGATATCGAGCCCGACACATACAGAAGCTTTGGAAGGGGAGCATTGACAGTTTAAAATTATTAATTAGTAACTTCTGGCAAAGGGATAGTGAAGTAAAACACAGATCCTTTATTTTCTTCACTTTCCACCCAAATATTTCCGGTGTGTTTATTAATTAATTCCTTACATATCAGAAGTCCAATTCCTGTACTTAATTCACCTTCAGTTCCCGGCTTACCAACTTTTGAATCAATCCTGAACAAATTTTCTTTTGTTTCTTTATCTATACCGGTACCATTATCAGCAACTGAAAATAATACGGAATTATCTTCATTCTTTTTGGCTGAAATAGTTATGGTTCCTCTTTTAAAAGTGAACTTAACAGCATTCGTCAACAAATTTCTTAAAACTGATTGAAGCATGTATGGGTCGGCAAAAACTTCAAGATTTTCAGGAGAATTAACTTTCAGAGTTATAGATTTCTTTTCGGCCAGTTCTTTAGTCACATCAATCACTTTATCTATTTCAGCAGAAACATTTAATTTTTCAGGGGAATAAGAAAATTGGTTTCTTTTTAAGCGTGACCATTCGAGCAGATTTTCAAGTAAAATATAAATATTTCTTGCTGAAGTATTCATGTTTTCAGCCATCTTCTTTACCATATCTGTCCCCATATATTCAATACCATCGGCAAGGACTTCAGTAAGTCCGAGGAAAGAGTTAAAAGGGCCTTTTAAGTCGTGGGCTAAAATTGAAAAGAATTTATCCTTTTCAGCATTTGACTCCTCTAATTCTTTATTTTTTAGATTAATCTCATTTTCAATTTTTTTTCTTCCGGAAATATCTCTGGTAATGCTTATCATATAAGGGGTATCATTGGAAATGAATATTCGGGAAGAAAATAAACCTTCAATTTCTTTTCCTTCTTTAGTTAGAAATGTATACTCTTTATTTAAAAAATATCCCTTTTTTGTTACTTCATTAATTATTTCTTTTCTGTCTTCAATATTCCTCCAAATATTTAAATCCAATGTAGTTTTATCGATAAGTTCTGACTTAGTAAATCCCATTAATGTAGAAAATCCTTCATTTGTATTAATGATTTTACCATCTTCTATATTCGTAACTAAAATAGAATCAGGAATGGTATTGAATATTAATTCAAAATGATCTTT
>CAYUEI010000164.1:5817-6886 GCA_964443445.1 uncultured Prolixibacteraceae bacterium
GGTTCACCTCCTGTACCTTTTCTGGTTGTATTAACATCAACCTTGAAAAGGTTATCCCTTATCTTTTTAGTCATACCGATACCGGTGTCAATTATTTTAAAAATAACATTTCCATCAGCACAGTATGCTTTTGCAGTAACTTTATCTCCTGATTCAGAGAACTTCACAGCATTGGAAATTATATTTCTTAAAGCAGTTTCAAGCATGTATTTGTCAGCATAAACTTTAAGGTTAGATGGGAAATCAAATTCAATACTGATATCTTTATTTTTTGCTAATTCAATACAAGAATCAGAGCAATGATTCAATAAGCTTTTCACAAAATGGAATTCAGGTTCAAAAGGAATTAAGTTTCGTTTAGATCTTGACCAGTTAAGGAGATTTTCGAGTAGATTATTAACATTATTAGCTGATTTACTTAGGGAGACAGCAATTTTCTGCAATTGATCCAATGTCATATTATGGATTTCCTCGGCCATAATACGGGTAAGTCCAAGGAATGAATTGAATGGACTTCTAAGGTCATGGGCTATTATAGAGAAGAACTTATCTTTTTCAGCGTTACTTTGATAGAGTTGTTCATTTTTCAACTGAATCTCTTTTTCAGCTAATTTTCTTTCAGTAATATCAATTAAAGTTGCATCAATTTGTTCAGAAGAAAAGACAATGCTGGTTAGTAAATATCTTTCAATATTGTCGAGAGTTAAAACTGTTATTTCATAATTCTCGACATGTTTTTGTTCTTTAAGGATTTCAGTAATTTTTTCTTTCTCTGATTTATTCATAGCAAGGCTGTCAAGTTTTAAGGAAGTTATATCTTCCAGTCTATTTGCACCAAGCATCTTCAGCGCAGCATTATTGGCAAAAGTTATCGAAAGATTAATATCTGACTGAATAACACCCACCATTGAATTCTCGACCAGATTTCTGTATTTCTTTTCAGATAATTCAAGATTTAATTCTGCTTTTTTTCTTTCAGTAATATCTCTTCCGACTCCAATAATAGATTCTATCTCACCTTTGTAATTTATGATAGCTTTATCTGACCAAGAGAACCACCTCCACCCTT
>CAYUEI010000165.1:0-6877 GCA_964443445.1 uncultured Prolixibacteraceae bacterium
ATATAAGCTAATTTTGCATGTGTATGTTTTTTTAATACATCTAAATATTTGGGGGCAATATGCATTCTGTGAGCGATAACTATATCAAAATAAATACCATTTTCAATAATCCATTTATTTACAGAGGTTGAATAAAAGTTTCCATAAAGAACTTCAATACCTATTTGTTGTAATATGGTAGTATAGGGTTCATGCCGAAAAAAATTATCGCCTATAAATTTTACATTAAATCCCATTTCGACTAACAATTTTAAATAGCTGAAAGTGCTTCTAGATCCGGCATCCAGATCAAAATGTGGAACATAATGATCTATCACCAAAACTTGTTTCTTGTTTTTTGACCTCTCCCTTGCTAAAAAAACATTTTGAGCATTATCAAAATGGTCAGAATTTAAAACATCTTTCCATCTTTCAAGAAATTTTTGTCGATTAATTGTTTGATATCTTTTTTGGCCTGAATTCTCGTCTGTACCATGGGATATGCCTTCAAAATGAGTAATGACAGAAAGTGGTTGATAAACTACTTTGTAACCTAATTGTCTAACTCTGAACGCCAAATCAGTATCCTCAAAATATGCCGGGAAAAACAATTCATCAAATCCATCAAGTTTCTCCCATGTTTCTTTACGGATTAGCAAACTCGCACCTGAAACATAATCAGTTTCTTTTACATAATTGTATTCTGGTTTTTCCGGATCATCTAAACGCCCAAAGTTCCACCCTGAAGCATCGTTCCAAATAATACCTCCAGCTTCTTGTAATCGTCCATCAGGATAAATTAACTTTGAACCAACAATACCTATATCACTGTTGTTTTCCGCTAGAGTTATTAATGAGCTTAACCATTTGGGGTGAACTACAACATCATTATTCAAGAAATGAATATACTTACCTTTTGCATATTTTGCAGCATTATTACAATTCCTTAAGAACTGTAAATTATTACTGTTACAAACAATCTTAATATTCTTAATAACATCTGCAATATTTTTTGTTTCATCTGTAGATAAATCATCTGCAATTATCACTTCATAATCGACATCAGAAGTATTTTCCAGAATTGACTGTAAACATTTGTATGTATGTTCCCATTGATTATAAACAGGAATTATAATTGAAACTAAAGGTTTTTCTGGAACAGGAAATACTAACGGATAAAAAAAATTGCCGTTTTTATCTATCTTATTTTGTAAATCTATTTTGTTTTTTTCAAAGAATATATCTTCATTTAATCGTTTACCTCTAATATACCATATCAACCGATAAATAAATTGTTTTATTCCTTCCCTTTTAAAAAGCTCAATTCCATATCCAATATCTTGAATTAAATGTTTGAAAGGATTTAATACCTTTAATAAAATATTTCCAATTAATCTTAAAGGCAAAGACAAACGCCAGGAAAATGATTTCTTTAAAGCTGAAATCATGTTTAATAATTCCTCAATTTCAAATTTCTGTTGGAAAATAATTCTATCCCTTTCGTCAACTTGATTATTTAACTGAGATAGAGAATTTTTTAAATTTAAGTTCTCCTCTTTCTGCTGATTAATACCAACAACTACTTGATTATATGCATCTTGATTCTGTTCAATAATTGAATTTAAACTAATAAGCTGCTTTTCGGCTTCTTTTTTTGCAATGTTAATTTTTTCTTCTAACTGATTAATAGTATAATTAAGGGACTCAATCTTAAATTTATCTTCAATGATCTTTTTATTTAAAGCATTTACTATTGCATTTTGTTCTTCGTCCTTTGACTTAATCAATTTTTTTAATTCTAAATTCTCAATTTCTTTTTCAGAAATGTTATTTTTAATTAGTTTTAATTCATCTTCTATAATATTGTTTTGATCAAATTCTTTATTTAAGACTGGAATAATTAGATTAGCAATAACATTTTGATCAGATAAAAAGTAACCACCCACTTTCAAAATTATACTATCGCTTATTTCGTAAAAATCAAAAACAATAAATGGATTATTATTACTAAATAAAAAAATTGAATTGTTTTCAAAAATAAAATTGCCCGAAATTTTACATGAAGCTTTATTGTTACCTTGACTAATTGAAATTTTATTTAATGCCAATAAACAAGGCCTATTCCCTAATTCAATTTTTATAGTATTAGATAAAAAATCGATTTGATAAGAGTACTCTCCTTCAAAATAATTATTTGAATCAAATAATAAGTTTTGTTTTAAATAATATTCTCTATTATATCCAATTTGGAAAGAAAAATCAATTTCATCATGTTCTTTTGTGACATTTTGAAACCTAAAAAATGATTCAATAAGCTTATTTTGAGTTTGCTTAACATGTAAATGATTTTGAGAGTCTCCAGATGAAAAATCTTTTAATAGATTAAAAATTGAAAATATATCCGGATAATTAATAATCTTTTTCTTTAATTCTTCCTCAATAAAATGAAAATGATTTAAGTTTTTATCAATATATTCTTTTTTAAAAGAACTAATTTCCGGTAATAAGGAATTATAGGGTAACTTTATGTATTGAGCAATTCTTTCAATTTCATCATCACTACTTTCAATAAACTTTTCATAATCAACCATTAAAAAATCATTTTTAATAGTGCTTAATATTAATAAATTATAGAAACTCCATAAATCCAATACTGTTTTCTCTTTTAAATGATTTCTTGAAATTATGGAATTCGAAACAGCAAAGGGGTTTCTAATGCAAAAAATGAATTTAATTTCAACATTAAAACTTGAAAACACCTTATTCCAGAAAGGAAGTAAAATTGAAATTCGTGGATCTTTTATGACAATTACATCACTTAGCTCTAATTTTCTCTTTAATATTTCTATTGCTTGAGGAGCAAATTTATCGAAATAAAGAGGAAGGAAATATTCAAACTGGTTAAATGGTAAATGAAACTTCTTATTCCATGAAAAATAGAGAAAATCTAATATTTTTTCATTCAAAGAAAATATATCCAAATCTTCCCAAAAACCTTTTGGGTTATCTTCTCCTGGCGACATCAGATTTGAACCAGGGTCAGCACCTAGCTCAATTATCGATTTTGTAATCAAACTTGTTCCTGACCTGTGCATCCCAAGAACAACAACGATAGACTTTTGATCTGCTCCTAAGTTCATTTAAATATTTAAATAAAAATTTAAATGCTAAGGTATTATTATTTAATAAACTGAAAATGGATTTTTATTTTATTCGTGTTTTTTATAATAGGATTTATTATTATCATTTTTTTCATCTCAATAAAGCTTGCTGAATTAAAATTTTAAAATATATTAAAATGTAAGATTAAAATTATAAACAAAGCTTCCATTTAACTTTAATTCGAAATCCAAATTTATTTTATTCTTAAACAGAACAAATTAATGAGCTGAATTGCAGAAATATTTATCACAAGAAACTGATTTTAAAAATCAGTAAAAACACTACTAACAGTTGATGATAATAAATATGTAAAATTTCGTGAATTAGGTAATTTAAAAATGACACAATCTTAAAGCCATACATATAATCGTAAGTTTATACTATCTTTAAGCTCTCGGTACTTTAAAAACAAAAATAAACCTCTGAAATCTAAATTCAAAAGTTATTCCACTATACATTAAAACAAACAGAAAGCAAAAAAATTTCAGTATTTTACGCAAATTGTCATTTAATTAGATTCTATTGTTAATCTAATTTTTTAAACAAAATTAAGTTGGATTTAATAATCAAATGAAATATATTCATGAAAAAATTTAATTGAAAATAATTATATGCAAAATATGATTTATGAATAATACTACACAAAGGATTTGGATTTATTGGGATCAAGGATGGGATAATACTCCTGAAATTGTTGCAAAATGTTTTAAAACATGGAATGATAATAATAATAATTGGGAAATTATCCAGTTAAGTAAAGAAAATCTAGAACTTTATGTTGTACTAAATGATGAAATCCCCGGAATAAATAATAAAACAATTAGTCTTACTTCTCAAAGTGACATAATTCGAATTATACTCCTTAAAAAGTATGGTGGCATCTGGGTGGATAGCACAACATATTGTTGTATGCCCCTTGATAATTGGTTACCGTATTTTTTTAAATATGATTTTTGGGGTTTCTCAAAACCATCAAAAGATAGACTCATTTCTTCTTGGTTTCTTTACGCAAAGAAAAAAAGCTATATCATAAATAGGTGGTATGAGGAAACCATTGAATTTTGGAAAAATAATAATTATACTGAAGAATATTTTTGGTTTCACAAAATATTCAATAATCTTTATTACTCAGATAAAACTTTTAAACAATTGTGGGATAGTACTCCAGAAGTATTAGCCTCTGAAGCTCATTTTTTTATTCCTTATGAAAAGACTTTCTTTACTACAATAAACAATACAATACTTGATAGCATAAACATGAATAGAACCCCGTTGTATAAACTAACATATAAATATAATCCTGAAATTTCTTCAAAAAATACAATTGTTGAGTATCTTGTATCCGAGAATATTATTAATAAAACACCTAGGATTATAGTTACATGGTATGGTTCATTTAGCGAAAGCGGAACTATTGGTGATTACCTTTCAGTCAAAGCTTTGACTGAGCAATTAGCATCAAACAATCTCACATTTGATTGTTTATGTTATAAATCTTTCGAAGGATTAAGAGGAAAAATAATTTTAACTGATGAATTGAACCCAGACAATTATGACATTTTAATTTTTTGTTGTGGCCCAATAATAAAAGACCATCCCTTTTTGATAGACATTATTAACAAATTCAAAAAATGTTTTAAAATTGGCCTAGGAATTAGTTTATTCCCAAATAATCATTCGAATTATTTCAATCCTTTTGACATCGTTTACGCAAGAGAAAATGGGGATGGGGAATTTAACGATATTGCAATTATTGCTTCAACAAATAAGGATAAAATAAAAAAAATAAAAAAACCCTTTACAATCGGACTTGTTCTCAGAAATTTTCAAACTGAGTATGGTGAAGAGAATTGTATGCATGGTGAAACAAATTCTATATTAAATACTCTAGCAAAACGTTTATTAAAAAAATATAATTCTCCTGTAAAATTTCTTTTTAAAAGTAATAAAGAAAAAGCAAGAATTATTACAATTGAAAATCACCTTGAACGTTCTAGAATGACTCCCCAAGAAATTGAAGATTTATATTTATCCTGCGATATTATATTAACATCAAGATTTCACGGCTTCATTATTGCTATCAAAAACAATATCCCTGTTATTGCAATAGATCAAATCAATAATGGGGCAAAAGTATTCAATTTAATATCAAGAACTGGATATCCTTATGTTTGGAAAATAAACGAAGCTAAAGATTCTGTATTATACAAAGCAGCTAAAGAATTATTAAAAGATAAAAAAAATCATATTATGGTAACAAAGAATCATATTATTGAGGATGCCAACGAAAGTATAAATGAATTTACTAAACAATTTGCATCCTTTTTATTCAGAAGAATGCATTAATTTTTTTCATAAATAAAAAACTCACTCCATTTCATGTTCCTAAATAATTATTTAAGGAGATTCAGATTGTTGTCAAAAAAATCATATAATTCAAAATTAGCATTTCTCTTAATGTATTCTATTTCGTTTTCATTTAAAGCTTCTTTTCGAGATTTAAATTTTGGAGCGTTAGCTCTAAGATTTATTAATGTTTTTATTACATTTCTATCAACCCTTAAATCTATACTTTTAAATATTATATCAACAGATTTTCGAGTAAAAAATAGGTCTTCATAATTCACACAAAAAATATTATAACCCTCTTCTTTTTTAGTCTTTATTGTTTCCATCGATCTGTTCCATGTATCAACAGCTTGAATATAGTCTTTATATGGTGGCCAATCATTACCCCGAATGGCTCTTTTATTCCATGATTCTGCCACATCATAAATATTTCGATATATATATATAATTTTGATTTCTCCAAAAACAAATTTTAGTTCTTCTATAATTTCATGAATATCCGTATACTTAATTCCAACATAAACGCTATTATCAAATTTTTTATAAATATCTGGAAACCAATAATGAAATCTATTAAAATCAGTATAAAAAGTATCGCTGTCCTGAATATTAAAAAACCGTTCTTTTACAAAGTGCTCTTTTGATAATGAAAAATTATCTTTTTCGCAAAGATTATTATACCTTTCCATTCCTAAAACAATTTCTCGATGATTACCAATAACTTTAGTTATAGCACTAGTCCCAGATCTTGCACATCCACCAACGAATAAATACTTTTTCTGATCAGAATATTTATGTACCAAATTTAATTTTATCAATCTATCTATGAAACTCATTACTCGAAAATGCTTAAATTTTTAATATAAAAAAGGGTATATTTTTTAAATTTCAATATACCCTTTTTAAATAATACGAATTCTTAGAATAACGATTATTTTTCTTTTAAAGAATTAACCTCTTTTTGCAATTGAATAACATACAGTGTCAACTCTTCAATTTTTTCCATTAATTTTACGTTCATTTCCCCAAGTGAAAGTCCATTTGCAATAACTTCATTTGCAGAAGGAATCCCAGGTAAATGCTTATTTTCTCTTATAAATTTTTCTACATCAGACAAAGGACTCAACTGATAATCTTCTCCAAAAACATAGTCAGGAAAAGCAGATAAAGTAACTTCTACTTCTTTTGTAATTATTTTGCCATTAACAGAAAGCGATGTAGCTTCAATTCCTCCGGCAACAGTAAGTTTAGATGTAGGAGTGATTGTTCCGATACCAACATTTCCAGATCTGTCAATTAATAAGTTTGTACTATAATTAGTTCCGTCAAAATTTACAATTGTAAAATTACCAATTGTTGGGGTTCCACCATATATAAACTTAACTTG
>CAYUEI010000166.1:0-6847 GCA_964443445.1 uncultured Prolixibacteraceae bacterium
TCGCGGTATTCTTTTGCTTGCCCCCAGTTTAATTCTACATTGTAATCGTTTATATATAATTCAGCATCCGGATCAACTTCTCTGGCCCATTTAAAACAATTCCAAATTATTGAATCACCAACGGTTTTTCTCAGCCAGTCGGCATGTCCGGATAATGGTTCATTGATAACATCATACTCTTTGATAATACCCTTATAATGGGCTACTTCTCTCTGTACCCGCATTTTACAAGTGTCAGTAATAGCCTGAGGAGTAGGAAGTGCCCTTACCCAGTCGGGCATTGAATGAGCATCGTTGCCTCCCCATAATAAAGTGTGGGCTCTTAAGTCCCAGCCCGCTTTTTTGGTCCAGTTTACTGCATTGTCAAACCATGAATAGTCAGGAGCCTTATGTTCAGGTTGAATCCCGCTCCATTTGAAGGAATTGCCTGAAACTCCATAGTTAAAATACTTATACATAGCTGCCTGCATCCATTTTTCATTTGAAGCTACTGTTTGAGCATCAGAATCAAAAAAACCGGCTTCTGTCTGATATTTATTTCCATCGCTTGTAGTTAAAGCAGGACCTCCGCAGTTAATACGTAAAACATCTGAACTGCCTGTTTCTTCAAGAGTAATACCTTTTATCATTGCATTATCAACCACGGAATTAAATTCAATGTTTATTGCTGCATCTGTTGCTATGATAACTATACTGGTATCTTCTGCGATATTTTTTCCACCTGCTTCTGCGAATACATCATAATCATCAAGGAATAATTCACTTTCAACAAATACATCGAATAATCTCGCATTTGCTGAATTGGCATAAATCTCAGCAAACTTTAAAGTCAGTTTATATTCTTGTCCAATCTTCACAGGTAGTGCGTAAGCAAAAGAACTGTTCCATCTCTCTGTCTGATAAATTTCTGCATCTGCATCAGCTTGTACAGGAGCAGTTGTGCTATAAGTATTCCCCATACTTCCTGAACCTTCTTTAAAATCGAAAGCTATGCCAAACGGGAATTCATGTTTCTTTAACCTGACAGATACTTCTCCGGTATAGGGATTTCCGTCTTTATCAAGTATTTGAATTCCAAAATTGCCTTTTCTCAAGGTGTCAATACGCTCCTGGGCTTTTTTATACCAGGCTGAATATGATTGTGAATATGTTTTATTGGGAAGGATAAAAGTTAATACTATTAGTAAAGTAATAACCATTACAGGTTTTGTAAAATTGAGTTTCATTGTATCAGTTTTAAATAATGTTATTTTTATTTTGCCCAGGCTTCCCCTTCAGGCGTTAATCTCCACTTGAAATATTCATCCAATACCTTAAGCGATTCAGCACCCGGAACCGGACCTGCAAAAGGAACCGGACCTGTCAGATACATAACTTCCGGATTACCATCACTAAAAGGCTTCCATTCAGGAACATTCTCACCATTAGGATTTCCATTCTTAACGAAGTTTGTCCAGTAAGTTCCCATTGCTTCAGATAATTGAATATCTGACTGTTTAATATTGGGGTCATCAGGATTGAAATTCATAAATACGTAAGATACATCCTGAGCATGAGGTGAACCATAACCATATAATGGTGAACCTTCAGGATATTGCGGATGTTGGTCGAAATAATATAAATAAGCTTTTGACTTTCCGTTTTTTGATTGTAAGCTTGCCCAGCTCCATGTGTGCCATCCAAAAGCTGCATCCCGAGCTAGATCCCTTGCTGTTTTTGGAATGCTTGTTTCGGCCACCGGATAAACCTTAAGAAGGGTATCAGCGTATTTTCCATATCTTTCTTTTACTGATTGAACAAATTGAGAAGGATCTCTGATCATTGTAAAACTGGCCCCTTCATCTGAATTGTAGCCAACTAATACAGGTATGTCATTAAATTTACCTGCTTCGTATAATCTTAATTGGTTGTCGGGAATTACATAACCATCGACAATTGGCCATCCTCCACCAACGCCCATTCCAAGCTGAAGTTTTTCTGCAGGAATATTTCGCAACTCAGCTATCGATTTAGCTCCTGACATTTCTGCATAAGCCACTCCTTCTTCTTCTGCGACTGCCAGCGTTTTCATATTTTCACCCGGATATGTCGTCTTGCGTGTTGGACCAAATGAACCACCACTCTGTGAAATAGCTCCGTGGAATAATCCCTTAGCCAATGGCGAAGCACAAAGCATGCTTACAGATATCCCTCCGGCTGATTCTCCAAAAATGGTAACTTTGTCGGGATCTCCTCCAAAGGCTGCAATGTTTTTCTTCACCCATTGTAAACCGGCAATCTGATCAAGCAGACCGTAATTTCCGGAAACATGATTTGGGTTTTCAGCACTCAGCTCAGGATGGGCAAGAAAGCCCAATTGATTTACTCTATATGCAATGCTTACTAAAACAACACCTTTCTGAGCTAATTTTGCTCCGTCACTTACCGGCTCAGCTGTTGATCCGAAACTAAAACCTCCTCCATATATCCATACCATTACAGGAATCTTGTCTTTTGGAGATTTCGCCGGTGTCCATACATTCAGATATAAACAATCTTCACTTTTCCCTGAAGGTGGATTTCCTCCCTGAAAAGCTGCCGGAGCATATTCAGTGGTCATTTTAATACCTTCCCATTTTTCAACAGGTTGTGGTGCTTTCCATCGCAAATCTCCCACAGGAGGAGCTGCAAATGGTATCCCTTTGAAAATTGTTAAATCTCCTGCAACTGTACCCTGAACGATTCCTCCTTCAACTTCAACCTGTCCGGGTTGTAACCTGGCACAGGAAATAAAGCCAAACATCAGAATGATGCCGGGCAAATGGAATAATGATCTCATTTTATTTTTTATTTACTTATTATTTTTACCCCATAGATTTGGAAGAAACCTGTAATATAAAAGATGTCTCCATGTAGCCCAGTCATGTCCGCCATTGCCACCAATATAATATTCATGTTCAATGTTGTGTTTATTCAGAGCCTCATGCAGAACCTCACATCTTTTTCCCATAAATCCCTTTGCTTCTTCAGTCCCCTGACCGATAAAAAGATAATCTACTTTTTTATTCACTTCAGGATCGTTTAAAAACTGTGCTAAAGATGTTTCAGCATTTACATCTCCTGCACTCAGAATACCAAAATTGGCAAAAAGATCAAGCGATCTGAATCCTACATACATACTATGTCTTCCGCCCATCGATAAGCCTGAAATTGCTCTTCCTTTGGGTGTGTTGATTGTTTTATAATAACTATCAATTAATGGAATTACATGTTTTCTGAGCTCTTTTTCCAAAATATCAAAGGTGAGCTCTGTATGTTTAGGATGATTTCTGTGGATTACCTGATTGTTAGGCACAACAATGATCATAGGTTCAACTTTGCCTTCAGATAAAAGGTTATCCATGATAAAGTTTACTCTTCCGTCATATATCCAGTTTGAAGGCAGTTCTCCGCTTCCTCCCATTAAATATAAAACCGGATATTTTTTCTTTGGATTATAAAAGGGTGGGGTATATACATATAACTCCCGTTCTCCATTTGTTATATCCGAATGATATACATGACGAGTAACTGTTCCGTGAGGAACATTTTTAGCATCGTAATATGCCGGCTCGCTGCCGTGAACAATCAGTTCACTATAGGGCGGCATTGCTGTAAATGCTGCATAGGTATTATTAGGATCTGTAATTTGAACCCCGTCAACCATTAAATGATAAGCATACATATCGGGTTTAAGCGGTCCAATTGTCAATGACCATATTCCATCATCTCCTTTTGTAAATGGTACTTGTTCATTCCCCCTTCCGAGAGCTGTGAGAATGGCAACACCGGCAAGTTTTACTTCTTTGGCTTCAGGTGCCTTCAATTTGAAAGTAACCGTCTGATCATCATGAACATCAGGCGAGTTTAATGAAGCACTGAATGGTATTAGCCCTTCTGTATTCTTTTGGGGATTATAGTCAAGATTGACATTTGCCTGCTGCCCGAAACAAAAGCCGGAAATCCATAAAAAGCAAACTGCTAATGCTGAATATTTAAACTTCATTTTTAATCAATATTTTTTTAATAAACTTATTTTTTGAACAGTAACTGAGCATATTGCATTAATGACCTTCTCCATGTCAGCCATTCATGTGCTGTATCCTTTGATTCGTAATATGTGTATTTGATTCCTTGTTTTTCCATCATTTTCCTGAATGCACCTACTGATCCGGGGAAAGGATCCGGCTCTTTGGTTCCTAACCCAAGCCAGAATACTTTAATCTGTGAGTTTAAAATTGCTCCGTTTTTAAACTTGCCATCAAGAAAAGTCTCAGGATTTATTTCATCAGAACTTGGATAGTTGGATGTACCACTAAACCCTCCGTAGGAAGCAAATTTATCAAGGTTGTTCATGAAAATACGCATAGTTTGGTTAGCTCCCATCGATAATCCTGCAATAGCCCTGTGTTCTCTATCGGCTATAGTTCTGAATTTACTGTCGATCATTGGAATAATTTCACCAATTACTACTTCTTCAAAGACAAAAGCCGGTCTTTCCTGTTTTTCACCCTTTTGTGCTTTAAAAGCATATCCATTATCCATAACAATTATCATCGGTTCTGCCTTGCCTTCTGCTATCAGATTGTCAAGAATAAGGTTTGCTCTGCCTTGTGACGACCATCCTGTTTCGTCTTCAAAACTGCCATGCTGCAGGTAAAGTACAGAAAATCTCTTACCGGGATTTAACTCATATTCAGCAGGAGTATATACAAAACACCTGCGAAATGAATTTGTCAATTTTGAAAAATAAATGTTTTCACTTACAAGTCCGTGAGGAACATCTTTCATTGAGTAAAAATCCTGATCTGTAGCAGGAATTTCTATTCCGCTGCCCCAGCGACCAGCTCCGTAAAAATACTTACTGCCCGGATCAGGTACTGATGCGCCGTCAACCCAAAGCTGATAATAATGAAATCCTTCATCCTGAGGGGCTGACTCCCCTGTCCATACTCCTTTTTCATCTTTCACAAGATCATATTTTACACCTCCAATATCGAGTTGCACTTTATGGGCTTCGGGAGCTGAAATCTGAGCACGAACCCTTCCTTCAGAATTTACCTTTGGAAATTCTTTACCTGACTGATTTATAGATGAGGGCTTAAAGTCTTCTTTAATAACTGTTTGATTTGTTTGTGCAAAACAAAAGCTTCCTGTTAAAAACAGTATTGCTGAAAAAAGAAATTTTTTAAATTTCATTTGTATCTGTTTTTAGTTTTTGAAGATTAGGGGAGCAAAATTGTAAAGCCCTCTTCTCCAGCTTTGCCATTCATGAGCAGTTAATGGAGAAACATAAAAATGTGTATTCATACCCAATTTTTTCAGTGCTTCTGTATTTTCTTTCGGATCACCCCATGAACCGGTTCTTGGATTATCAAGCTCACGACTGCCATAACTTATAAAAACAAGCTTCATCTTTTCTTTGAACGCAGGCGATTTTTCAACATCCTGGACACTTATACTGCCACCACTAAACATAGCCATATAGGAAAACAATTCGGGATGTGCCAATGTAATTACACGGGTTTGCATTCCTCCCATTGATAATCCTGCCATTGCCCTGTGTTGAGGATCGGCTAGAGTACGATAATTGGAGTCTATCATTGGAATTATTTCCTTTGTCAGAACGTTCATAAATCCGTCAGCCCATCCTTCTGGTGGCCACGGACCTGCAGGACGTTCACCATTAGTCCTTTTTGGCATACGCCATGTTCCGTTGTCCATTACAATAATAAATGGCACTGCCTTTCCTTCTGCGATAAGATTATCCATTATCCTATTGGCATGTCCCTGACTCGACCAGCCTGTTTCATCCTCACCACCACCATGTTGTAAATAAAGTACAGGATATCGTTTTTGATTTTCACTTTCGTATCCCGGTGGAGTGTAAATAAAACAACGACGCATTTCATTGAATTCTTTTGAATAATATGTCCTTTCAATTATCTGGCCATGAGGTACATCTTTTAATGCATAGAAATCCTGGTCTTTTGCTGGTATTTCAATACCGCTGCCCCAACGGCTGGCACCGAAATAATATTTACTTCCCGGATCAGGTACTGCAGCACCATCAACCCAAAGCTGATAGTAATGAAATCCTTCATCCTGGGGAGCAGATTCACCCGTCCAAACCCCTTTTTCATCTTTCACAAGATCATATTTCACAGCGCTTATGTCAAGCTGAACCTTATTTGCTTCAGGTGCAGATATCTGAACTCTTACTCTTCCTTCAGAATTTACCTGTGGATATTCCTTACCCGGCTGATTAACAGACGATGGTTTGAAATCTTCAACAATTGCCGGCTGTTGTGCAAATAATGGCAAACAGCAAATTGTTATCATTAATACTAAAACAATTTTTTTCATATACTCATATTTAGTTAGGTTGTAATTAGTGTTGTTATTTCATTTATATAAAAGGAATTATCAAAGTATTGTCAGCTTTAAGCTTTTTAAGTCTTTTTCTTCTGAACTGTTTCCATAGAACACTTCGTATTCTCCTGGTGTTACTTTCATTGTCCCTGATTTCAAATCAAAAAATTCAAATGATGAAGAAGGAAGCCCAATGCTTACATTTTGTGTTTTTCCTTTTTGAATCTCAACTCTTGAAAAGCCTCTTAAAGTCTTGATTGGCCCATTAGTGTCATTTGCTTTACGAACATATACCTGTACTATTTCTGTTCCGTCGCGCTTGCCGGTGTTTGTAACCGGAATAGTTAAACTGACTGCCTCATTATTCTTTATTGAGCTCTTGCTTAATGTCGCTGTGCCAAAATTGAAAGTAGTATAGCTCAATCCATATCCAAATGGGAATAAAGCATCGGTCATA
>CAYUEI010000167.1:0-2773 GCA_964443445.1 uncultured Prolixibacteraceae bacterium
TGTTGTCCCATGCCGGGAGAACCAAATATTTCAGAAGACAGTTTGAAATCATAAATATCATCATCGTTGACATCAAGGCTATATTCCCTTAGCATGTGATATCCTCCGGCAATGATTGTGTCATAGCTATTGACAAGCAATCCAGAATAATCTCCTGTTTTTATTTCTTCATTATTATTAGTCCAAATTTCATCTTTATCGCAGGAAATCAAACTAATCAGGATAAAGAAAATTAAATATTTTGGTAGTTTCATAATAATGGGAATTTTTAATTATGTAAATTTATAAATAATTATAAATATTTGAAAAAATTGATTTTATAAACGGCGGATCATGAAAGGAATAATGAAAATAACTGCAATTATTATTTTGCTGTTTCTTGTAAAGGAATCATTTCCACAGTGCCAGCCTGTCGATTGTCTTGATAAACTACCCGACTGGGGAGGAATTTGCGATTCTTCATTGTTGGAAGGCAAAGTTAATTCTTACTATGAAGATTATCTGTCTTTTAGTGTAAGCAATGGATGTTTGGATGCAAACACACTTAATCTTTGGTACAAGGCAATAAGTGCGAAAGTATTAAAGGTACATTCACTGGATTTTTCAAAGTTGCCTGATGGATTAACATGTACACCTAATGAAAAAGAATATACTCCTCCGGCCAACGGTTGTGGTATAATATCTGGTACGCCTTTAGAAGCTGGATGTTTTGATGCCACCATCACCTTTAAGGCTAATGTAAAAGCCTGGCCTTTCTCGTCATCATGTTCAGGTTTCATTACGATCAATGTAAACGATGTTGTTGTAAAAGCATCGCTTACTCTGGTTATACTTCCTGACCCGGGATTTACTTTGTCAAAAAGTGTCTTTTGTGTACTTGACTCTCCTGTAAAGCTTATAACAACCGGTACTGCTGGAGGAAAATTTACAGGACCGGGAGTCAACGGCGATACCTTTGATCCATCACTTGCCGGTGCAGGGATACATCAGATAAGATATGATGTGACAGCTCAGGAGGGGGCAGCCTATGCACCCGCTTCAAATTATTCAGTAGTTGAAGTGAAAGTATTACCTGCAAGTGTTTATTATGCCGACAAAGACAATGATAATTTTATTTCAAGAACCGATTCTGTAATTTCATGCGAACAAACTCCGGGTTACATAAATAGAGATATTGCTTCCGGTGTTGATTGCAACGATTCAGATTTGTCGATAAACCCCAATTCTACTGACATTCCCGGCAATAATATTGATGAAGATTGCAGTGGTGCAGACAGTCTTATTGTAAGTTCCCGTGAAATAAAAGAAGGAGAATTTTCAATATATCCCAATCCTGTTTCGGGTACATTTCAAATAAGGGGATTGACCGGAGAGACTTTAATTTCGGTATTTGGCATGAGTGGTAAACTTCTTTTTTCACAGAAGATAAAAGGCGAGGATAAAGTTGACCTTGAAATGATACCTGATGGCAATTATATTTTGAGAATTGAGAATGAGGGAAGGAGTTTCTTCAAAAAGGTTATCAAAAAAGAATAGGCATTTCAAATATTTATGACTTACAGCATTTTGAAATAATACTTTTTCAACCAGTATTTGAATAAGGGGTCATTAAAAGTTATTTTTTCTCCTTGTAAATCAATGATTTCATTATTCGAAAGGGTTTTCTTTAATTTTAAGACATTTGCTGAGGTTCCAAGTTGATATTCTATTATAACGCTCTGTGAACTTAACTGTGACTCGTTTTTTAAAAGTGCGTTCAGTAAATTTAGTTGACTTGTACTGAGTCTGTCAGTGAGAGACTGAAAAAGCATGCTGAGTTGTAAAACAAGGTCATCGAAAGCTTCACAGACAATATCATTTGTGCAATTTTCTTCAGTCCTTAACCAAGCCTGTTGCGCAAGCTGTTGTACGTAATATGGATGACATTCAACAAGCTCAGCAATAAGGCCTGCTGCAGAATTATCAATCTTTTTTTTGGTATCTGTAAATCTTTTATTAATATAAAAAGTCCAATTATTCAGAGAAATTTTTTCAAGAAACAATATATCTCCGAATTTATAAAATGGCATTGACGGAGAAGTAAAAACATCCATCATCATATGACGTTTGCTGCCATAAAGACAATAACTGACATGTTGATGTAATTGCCAATGAGAGCGTAGTTTCTTTTGAAAATCAAGAGGATTCTCAAACCCTGAAATATTTTGGAATTCATCAATACATACAATAAGCCTGATATCATCATTTCTGCTTATTTTTTCTGCCATATTGAGTATATCGTCAGGACTTTTTTTAACTTCCTTCCAATCGAGGCTTAATTTAATATCGTTTATCTGATCAGGGCTAATTGTAACATTTGGGATAAAGATGCCCATGAAATTTTTTGTATTTCTGATCAGAGTTTCAATTTTAGTCGATGAAGACTTTAAAACTTCGGTTGCCAGTTGTTGGTAAAAGTCTTCTTCAGTTCTTACGTTATTCAGATCAATGAAGCAGAACCTGATTTTTTTGTTCTTTTCTTTTACAACATTAGCTGTTTTTAAGACTAAAGAAGATTTCCCCCATCTTCGAGGTGATATTATGATTGTATTAACCGAAGAATTAAAGTTGGAAGCCAACCTTTTTGTCTCATTTTCACGGTCGGTAAAATCATTATCCTGAACGATTCGGCCAAATGTAAAAGGAGTTTTCATTTTTTTTTACAAATTTAAATAATTAGAATGAACTTACCAAAAAGTAACTTACCAAAAAGTAACTTACCAAAAAGTAACTT
>CAYUEI010000167.1:2873-6787 GCA_964443445.1 uncultured Prolixibacteraceae bacterium
AACTTACCAAAAAGTAACTTACCAAAAAGTAACTTACCAAAAAGTAACTTTAAATCTTTCGACCACCTAATAATTTAAGATCAAAAACAGAAGTTGCGGATTGCATATCACTGCAGATAAGAGGAAGCCGGCTCTCATTGCAATTAATCCGGATAAATAATCCTCCTTTTTTGCCGGATTATGAGCTATAACAATAAAAAATTCAACAGTTTAAAATACTTCCTGAATCTTTTTTTAGTATATTGCTTCGGATATTTATTCTTCACAAGTTGTGATTACTAATATAAAATCCTGACGTATGAACGTAACAAGAGTCTTTGATTTATTGGACCGGTATAAAGAAAAATTTCCTGATAAGGAAGATGTTTTCGGGGTAAAGAGAAACGGGAAGTGGATTAACTTTTCAGCAAAAGATTATATTTCCAGATCTTATAATATCAGTTACGGACTACTTTCGCTTGGCGTCAATAGAGGAGATAAAATTGTAACAATTTCATCAAATCAGCCTGAATGGAACTTTGTTGACATGGCTATATCGATGGCTGGTGCAATTCATGTTCCGGTTTTTACTTCTCTTTCATCAGATGAATACAGGCATATCGTTAGCCACTCAGAAGCGAAGTTTATATTTGTATCAGATCGCTCTCTTTACAAAGTTATGAGAGAAGCTGTAGGGCAGAAAATAGCTGATGAGAAAATCTATTCATTCGATGAAATTGAAAATGTTAAGAATCTGAAGGAGATCATAAGGGCAGGAGAAGATGCTGCTGAAAAATACAAAGACGAGCTTGAGCAGATAAAGAATTCAATTACCGAAGAAGATTTCGTTACTTTAATTTATACATCTGGTACAACCGGTGAATCCAAAGGTGTGATGCTTTCGCACAAAAACCTTGTGCAGAATTTCCTGGCAGCTGCTGATATTTTTAAAATGGGGCCGCAAGATAAATATTTAAGTATACTCCCTCTGTGTCACGTAGGTGGGAGATTGGGCAACTATCAGACCCAATATTCAGGCAGTAGTTTGTACTACGCTGAAAGTATGGGAACGATAGCTTCAAATATGAAAGAGCTTAAACCAACTGGTTTTGATGCTGTTCCCCGGATACTCGAAAAAGTTTATGAAAATGTAATTGCGCAGGGTAAGAAATTAAAAGGGATAAAAAAGACGCTCTTTTTCTGGGCAGTAGATTTAGGGTTGAAGTATAAACAGGAAAGCAGAAGCAGCTGGTGGTATAAACAACGACTGAAAGTTGCCGATAAACTCATATTCTCAAAATGGAGAGATGCTTTAGGAGGGAATATCAGGTTGGTTGGTTGCGGAGGAGCGGCCTTACAACCAAGACTTGAGAGAATCTTTTGGGCTTGCGGAATTAAAATTCTTAACATGTATGGTCTGACAGAAACTTCTCCGATAATAACCATTAACCGACAGAATGATCCTGATTTGAAACTGGGGACAGTTGGAGTTCTTATTGATGGCGTACAACTGAAAATTGCTGATGATGGGGAGATCTTGTGTAAGGGGCATGATGTTATGATAGGGTACTATAAAAATGAAGAACTTACTAAACAAGCTATAGATAGTGATGGGTGGTTTCATACCGGAGATGTAGGCTATCTGGATGAAGGACGCTTTTTGGTTATTACTGACAGGAAAAAGGAGATCTTTAAACTTTCATCAGGAAAATTTATTGCTCCGCAGAAACTTGAGAATAAGATTAAAGAGTCTCAATGCATAGATCAAGTGATGGTTGTGGGGGAAGGTGAGAAATTTGCCAGTGCAATTATATCTCCGAATATTAATTTTATCAAAGAATGGTGTGAAAAAAATAATCACAAATTCATCTCGAAAGAAGAAATTGTTCAGAAGCCGGAGATACATGCTTTAATACAGGAGGAAATAAAGTTATTTAATAAAAACTTTTCTAAGTCCGAAAGAATATTCAGATTTAAACTTGTACCGGATGAATGGTCTCCAAATACCGGAGAATTATCTCCTACATTAAAACTTCGCCGGAGATATATTATCAAAAAATACAAAGTTCTCATTGATCAGATATATGGGAAACAATTAGTTGATTAATATTAAAGCGATTAATAATATTCTTACCGAATTTCAAAGGATGCAATACGATGCCATAATTATTGGAGCCGGGCTGGGTGGTTTAATTGCCGGTGCCAAGCTTTCAAAGGAAGGTAAAAAAGTATTACTGATTGAGCAACACGACAGGCCGGGGGGATGTGCAACAACTTTCAAACGTAAAGATTTTACCCTGGAAGTTGGACTTCACGAAATGGATGGGCTTGATCGTTCCGATATGAAAACCAAGATTTTTAATGATCTTGGTGTTTTTGATAATGTTGAGTTTCTGAAATTACCCGAGTTCTACCACTTTGTTCAGGGCGATTATGAATTTACTATGCCTCATGATCCGGAAGTTGCAAAACTTAGGCTGGTTGCTGAATTTCCTGAAGAAGCGGAAGGGATCATTTCTTATTTTAATCAACTGATGAGCAAGCCCAAAAAGAATTTTGAGGAGGGACATCATGAAATAAGTGTTGGAGAGTTTCTTGATTCAATAATTCAAGACAATACATTAAAATTAATTTTACTTGGAAATCTTGGCTATTTCCACGATGATCCATATACGTTATCATTAAGTTATTACACAATAGCCCAGAGTAGTTATTTCAAAGGTGGAGGTAATTTTATAAAGGGTGGTTCTCAGAAACTTTCGGACTATATGGCTCAGTTTATTGAAAAAAATGGGGGTAGCGTTTTATTGAAGCACATGGCAAAAAATATTCTTGTAAAAGACAAAAAGGCCTATGGTGTAAGGTATTTTAAAAAATCTAGCCCTGAAGAACTGAAAGAAGACTTTGCAGATGATATTATTGCTAATAATTCTATTCCGTCAGTTGCACACGAAATGCTGCCTGAAGAGTATGGTAAACAGCTG
This sequence comes from uncultured Prolixibacteraceae bacterium, assembly GCA_964443445.1. Lineage (GTDB taxonomy): Bacteria > Bacteroidota > Bacteroidia > Bacteroidales > Prolixibacteraceae > CAYMTR01. The sequence continues at coordinate 5,837 of CAYUEI010000167.1, forward strand.
GCAGATCAAGTTGATGATACTAGAATTGGCGCTTCACTTTTAACACTATACCTTGGGTTTAATAAGCCATTAAAAGAAATAGGCAGTAAGTATTACTCCTATTTCGTATATGATGAATCGGTGAAAACGCAATCTGATATTTTGAAAAACAATAAAGAAAGTTTTGAAAACCGCAGTTTTACTTTTGTCGATTACAGTCAGGTTGACTCAAAACTTGCTCCTGCAGGCAAGAGTGTAGGTGCTGTCTGTTGCATTGATTATCCTGAAAGCTGGGAAAACCTTACAAAAGAAGAATATCGCCAGAAAAAGGAAGAAGTTGCTCAGATTTTTATAAACAAGCTTGATAAATTAATCCCCGGACTGAAAGAACAGGTTGATTACTATGAAGTGGGAACTGCAAAAACCGTTGGGAGATACATTATGACCCCTCAGAGTGCTGTATATGGATTTGCCCAGACTCCTGAATATTTCATGAAACCCAAAATAGAAACAATAGAAAACCTTCATTTTGCATCAGCATGGACAAAGATAGGCGGAGGTTTCTCAGGAGCCATATTCAGTGGCTATATGTGTGCCTATGGATTATTAAGAAAAAGGAAGTCTGAATAAGTTAAATTGCTTTTTCAAATAAACGGAATTTCTTGTATGGGACACCTCCCATGCGTTCCATTTCGGCACGAGCTCTTAAATTGGTTTCGAGTTCAAGATGGGAATCAGCAACCTTTTTACCGGCTTTTTTAGCCGATTCAATTATTTTAATTCCTAATAAAGCAGTTACACCTCTTCCCTGATAACGATCATCGACAGTTCCTATAAGCAGGTTTAATTGTTGAGATTTTTTCCCGGCTGTCAAGATAGGTATAAACCCGAATGGCAACAGATACCCTTTAGATTTCTGAATTCCCTTACTTATATCGGACATTCCGATTACACATCCGATTACCTCTTCTT
>CAYUEI010000168.1:0-6727 GCA_964443445.1 uncultured Prolixibacteraceae bacterium
GTCGGTTTACACCTCTGAGAAACATCTTTTCACCATTGATGTAAAAACCTTCTTTTGAGAATTTTATATTTCTGATTCCTATTTGCGTTTCTACAATATCTGTTATTTTACCTTTTGATTTAATACTGGTCTTTAACTGATATAATGAAGGTTTTTTGGGAGACCACAATTCAGGGTTCTTAATTTCTATCCGGCTTATTACTTCTGATGACTCTCCGGAGTTTATATTTTTTTCTTTTGATTCAGTTGATGCAATTAGTTTCCCTTCTTTCCAGAGTTCATTTATTACTGTTATTTTCTTGTTTTTAGAATAATCGTTTAATACATCAGCTTTAACTTCTATTTCAGCCTTTTCTTTTCCAACATACGGATATGTTACAAATATTCCACCGGAAGCTACTTTGTCAGCATATATCTCATCGGTAATATGGAGCTTGTCTTTTACTATCAGGATAGCATCACGATAAAGCCCTCCATACATATTGAAATCAAGACTTCTCATAGGCTTTGGACCTGTAACAGGATTGTCCAGGTTATCTAATCTGACAAGCACTTCATTTGTTTTGTTTTGCTTTGCAACTTTGGTGAAGTCTACCACAACCGGAAGATACCCGCCTTGTTTAGTTGCCAGCTTTTCTCCGTTTACCCAAACTTCACATATATTCATTGCTCCTTCGAACCTGAGGAAGAACTTCTTTCCGCTGCTCTTTTCCGGCAGATTGAATGTTTTATAATACCAGCATATCCCTTGCCACTGACCGTCCATTACTTTTGGTTCTATCTTTGGAGTGTGAGGCAATGAGATGTTTTCCCAGCTTAATTTTGAAGGATCTTTCCCCGATAGATCTTCATCTGAAATCATAAACTGCCAGTTATCATTGAAGACAATTGGTGAAACTATTTTTTTACACCCGCCCGATATTGTTAAAACAGCTATTAATATAGCTATCAGTTTTATTTCTCTTTTCATCTGTTAATAATTTTTTTTTAAAGGTCAGATGGAATATCCATGTTTAACATTCTCTGTTTGTGCAATTTTTGTTGCATGGACATTTCATTTTATTATTTTCTGAAAGCTGTAATTCCTTTTAATGCATTTCCGTTCTCATCGAATAAACCTCTGCCCAGATAATACATCCCGGCTTCAGGCAATGGTATCCCTTCCGGTTCCCAGTAAAATATTCCTTTTACTTTAGGAAAATTCTGAGCAATACTGTCAAGTTTTATAAGAAAATCATATTGTCCTTGCGGAGTAGGGGGGAAGGGTTTAATATCAAATACCCATTCTGATGGCTCAGGATAATATCCGTTTGAATAATAAGCTGTTTCAACAATGTAAATATCTTTATTAAGATTCTCCGACATCCATTTCAGGTTTTCTTCAAGGTCATTAAAATCACCATGCCACCAGGGATAATAACTTTGACCAATGACATCAAACTCTACTCCCTGTTCTGCAATCTTTTTGAAAAAGTATTCAGTATCCTTACGGTTTCCACCTTTGTCGATATGTATCATAATTGGAACATCAATATCCCCGTAAGCATCTTTAACACCAGCTATACCAGATTTCAACAGGGTACAAAAAGAAGACCAGTCTTCACCTTCTTCTTTGTATATCTTACCTTCGGGCCATATAAATCCGGGTGTTATTTCATTTCCTACCTGAACCATGTCAGGTAGCACTCCCGAGGTTTTCATTGCCAGTATGACCTTCTTGCTATAGCTGTATACACTGTCAGTGAGTATATTGAAGGGAAGTCCTTCCCACGAGTGTGGTTTTATCTGATGTGCAGGATCAGCCCATGTGTCAGAGTAATGAAAATCGAGCAACAGTTTCATTCCTTCTTCTTTGATTTGTTTAGAAAGAGCAATAGTATATTCAAGTGAATTGCACACCGGACCTTTATCGTCAGGATTATTGAAAAGTCTTACCCTGCCATAATTATACCCGTTTTCACTGAATATTTCCAATGCCGGTTTTACTTTACCATCAACTTTGTAAGTTCCACCATTGTCTTCTATCTTTTTCACTACAGAAAAGTCACCCCCATATATAAAGGATGAATGTTCTCCTTCATTATTTTTCTTACATCCTGCGATATTCAGGGTTATAATCAACCCAATCAGATATATTGTGTTACTTTTTAAATGTATACGCATAATTCATGAAGTTTATCCCTTGATTAACATTGCTGTTGAAGTCAAAGAGAGAATTTGTTTCCTGGCCATATCCAAGACTTGAATTTACCCATGCCGGTTCCCAGTAAAATATTCCTTTTCCACCGGCTGTAATTACAGTCTGGGTCAAGTCCCGTAAATAATTAAACTGTCCTGTCTTTGATACAGGATATCCGTTAAGTTCTATCTGAGTATTATAAACCTTGCCATCACGCGATGTATTGGTCCATTGATAGCCCGTTTCAACTATCATTACTTCCTGAGTGAAATTCATCTTCAATTGCTTTATCACTGTTGCAAGCTCGTTAAACTTTATCTTAGCCCACTGGTCATAATAAGAAATGCCCATAATGTCGAAGTCTGTTACCCCTGATTTGATAAGATTGGTAAACCTCCATACTGCACCGGCATTATCTGCATAGTGAATAATTATTTCAGGTTTTATTTCCGAAGTAAGAGAGAAATCACGAACTGCCTTAATGCCAGAGTTCAATATAACTGCAAGCGAAACATCTGTTTCTCCGACAGGTAACAACATTCCGGGATTGATTTCATTGCCAAGCTGAATCATCTCAGGTGTAAGGTTTTTATCTTTAAGGTATTCCAATACAGAAAGTGTGTAGTTGTATAATGAATCTTTCATTAAATTTAGATTCAAGCTTTTCCAGGCTTCAGGTATTTTCTGGTTTGCCGGATCTGCCCATGTATCTGAATAATGAAGATCAAGACAAACTTTCATTCCCAGATCTTTTGCCCTTTGAATTGACTTGCTGACATCTTTCAACCCGCAGTAACCCGGTTTATATAACTGACTATATCCGTCCTTTGAATCAGGATTATGAAAAAGTCTGACACGAACTACTTCACAACCATGGTTTTTGAATATTGCAAAAGGATCTCTTACAATTCCACTGTCTTTATATACAGCACCATAATCTTCAACCATATTTACTGCTGAAAGATCAGCACCAAAATAAAAATCGTTTTCCTCCTGCTTTGGTCCGTCAGGATTATCAATATCCTTTTCACAAGATGTGAATATTAGTGAAAAGAATAAAAGCAAAGCACTTAATACGATTTCTATTTTAATATACGACATGATATTTCCGGTTTCTGTTCTTCTTTTACAAATTTATTAAAAAGAGGCCGTATAATATAACGGCCTCTTCTCAGAGATGTCTTTAAACCTGCAATTACTATTCAGCAACTGTATATGTTGCTGTCTGAAAGTCGAATGTTAATTTATATGTTCCGTCTTCAGGTGGTGATAAGAATTTCTTGCTTCCCCAGCTATATGCTGAACCTTCACCATCCCAAACAAACGAGCCTTCCCAGATCATTGTATTTCTGTCGAGGGCAGGATCGATACGATAGCACGGTGTCCAGTTAGCTCCTGTGCCGTCAGTTATTAATTCATAATCGGTACCTGCTTTTATGAATATAGTAATGGAGAATTTAGTTGAGCCAACTTTTGCAAATTGCCTTTCAGCAGGGAAAGGTGTAACCCAGCCTCCATCAAGGCCATCACCCCAAATCCATAGTTCGGCGGGCACTTCTATTGCCGGTGGTCCTGTTACATCAATAACTGTAAATGTTGCATTCTGGAAGTCGAATGTCAGCTTATACATACCATCTGAAGGAGGGGTCTTGAATTTTTTACTTCCCCAGTTGTAATCTGATCCATTGCCATCCCAGACAAATGATCCTCCGTTTGCAACAGCAGCAGGATCAACTGACGGGTCAAGACGATAACAAGGAGTCCAGTTTGAACCTGTTCCATCAGTTACCAATTCATAATCACTATTGCCTTTTAGTTCTATTGTTATTGAAAATAAAGTTGCTGATTCTTGTGTGAACTTTTGATCAGCAGGGAATGGAGTAGCCCATCCAGCCGGAATTGCATCACCACAGATATATAGTTCAGCAGGAACTGCTATTGCAGGTGGTATAACTGTAGTATAAGGAGTTATAGCTATCTTTTGGACATTGGAAACAAGAGTGTCTGTATAAAAGAATATTGATCTCACCCTCATGTAAATATCATTTGCGATATCAGGTTGGCAATTAAGGTCCAGCATCATCTTGTTTAATTTATAAACTGAAAACGATTGCTCAAGGTTATTTTCAGCTGCTATTGGTGTAATACTACTGAATGCCTGATCTTTCGATATTTCAAGTATATATTCACCTACTACATCTCCGTTTTCTGTGTCCTGCAGATATCCGGGTGCTGTCCATGTCAGTGTTATGGCGTTGTTTGCCGAATCAGCTCTGGTCAGTGTAACCTGAGTTGATGATGCAGTTAGTACTGGTGCCGTTCCTTCTTTTATTGTAGTTTTAAGAAGGTCTGTTTCACAAGCTGTGAAAAACAGTGTCATTACTGCAATAATGATTAAATATATTTTTTTCATATTTATTCAGTTAATCTGTTAATATTTATCATTCTGTTCCAGATTTGGATTAGCCAGAATATCAGATGTAGGCAACGGGAAAATATTATATTTTTCATTTACCTGTGTTCCTTCTCTGACGCCGCCTTTCCATGCCCACAGATATTCTCCTGTTGTTAGCTTTTTATAACGGATTAAATCTGTACGCCTTTGTGCTTCCCAATATAATTCACGGGCCCTTTCATCAAGAATGAAATCAAGAGTGAGATCACCTGCTGAAATGTTGCCTTTGCTGCTGCCGGGATTATTGTCATAAGCCCTTCCTCTAAGCTTATTAATATATGACAGTGCAGTTGTTGCATCTCCACCAGTCCCCCCTCTTAATACAGATTCAGCATAATTGAGATATATCTCAGCCAACCTGAATACCGGGAAGTCAATATCACTGATATTGTTATAGCTGTTGTTTTGAACTGGAGCACTACCATTTCTGTAAAGATTTCTGAACTTAAAGCTTGAATATCCGTTGAGCGATGTACCCAGATCATCGCATGTCAGGGTTTGTCCTTCTGTCCATAAGGCAGCTCTTCTGTCAACTGTTGTATCAGCAGTAGGGAAGAGGACAGGAATTGATTCAGTCATTCTTAATGAACTCCAGGAATTACTCATACCGTTTACTTCCGCAGGTACACCTGACGCTCCAAGTGCAATATAATTTGTTCCTCCCCATGTTACCTCATTTGTATTGTCGAAGTTCATAGTGAAGATAAATTCATTGGTATTGAGATAATTGTCTGCAAGCATAAGCCAGTTGTAATTGTTTTCAAGTGTATAACCTGAATTGATGATTTTTGAACTGTAAGTTATTGCTTCTGTGTATTTTGCAGTTCCAGTATATACTTCTGCATTTAAGTACAACCTTGAAAGTAAAGCCCAGCATGCTCCCTGATCTGCACGACCCCATTCATTGTTTTTTGCTGTTAAAAGACTTGTTTCTATTGCCTTTAATTCTGTTTCAATATAATTGAACAGGTCAGCTCTCTTTATTTGTTTTGGAACTTCTCCTGCTGCCAGAGACGTTTCTGTGGCAAATGGCGGATTACCATATAAATCCATCAGTATCCAGTAGAAATAGGCTCTCATGAATCGTGCTTCGGCAATATATTGTTTTATAGTTTCTGAATCACTGCCCGAGAAGCCTCTTTTTGCAAGATTGTCATCCGACGACTCAATGATGAAATTATTACAAAGAGTAATGTTATACATGAGGCTTGTATAAACTCTTCCCATTGCAATGTTATCAGCTGTCCAGTTGAAGATATGATATGATAATATCCCATTGTCGTCCCATGTTGAAACAGCTTCATCTGTTGTCAGCTCCTGCATATTCCAGTAGTTTCTTAAAAAGTCGTTATATGCCGTTGTCGCATATATTGTTATCAGACTTTGTTTGTAGCCATTAATATCACTGTACTGGATGTCATTGCTGGTCCCGTTTGTAGGGAACCTGTTAAGATCATCGGTACATGAAAACAGAAATACCATTGAAAGGAGCATCCCTGTGATTATATTTTTATTCATTCGTTTCATTTCGAATCATTTTATAGTTTTCTGTTTTTAAAAATCAAGAGTTAATCCTATTGCAAATACTCTTGGTATAGGGTAGTTACCTCCAAAGTCAACTCCAAAAGTGCTGCCACTTGAACTTGAATATGAACTAGATTCAAAGCTTCCACTTGTGCTTCCGGTGTTTTCAGGATCCTGACCGGGATATTTTGTGAATGTATATACATTCTGTACCGATGCTGTGATATTCAAGTCAGCATCAGAATTGAAGCTTTTGAAGATATTGTTGAAGTTATAGCTCAGACTTATATTATCAATCTTTAGGAATGATGCATTGTGAAGATAATAGTCACTGTACTTCTGAGCCTGACTTGTACTCATCCTGAATTCTGAATCATAATAGGCAGTACTCATATTATATGGAGCCATCCATCCGTATACAGCCACGAGATTATCTCCCGGATTGAAATATATATGATGACCAATGTTAGCATGACAAGCTACTGAAGCAGTCCAGTTCTTATATGTAATATTTGTGTTGAACCCAAATATAAAATCAGGTATTGAGCTTTCTGAACGGTAACGGTCCT
>CAYUEI010000169.1:0-6710 GCA_964443445.1 uncultured Prolixibacteraceae bacterium
AAACACAGTTTCCTACAGCTGATCCTCAGATCATAGCACAGGCGTTGATCGAAGCATTTGCGGGAAAAGAAAACAAGCTTTTTGAAAACGCGCAGGCAGCTGATACTTTTATCAGGACTTACCTACGTGGAGAATCAGAAAAGAAAGCTCAGGAAAATCAAGCTAAAGGTTTAGCATTCCTTGCAGAAAACGGAAAGAAAGCAGGCGTTATGACAACTGCCAGCGGTCTTCAGTATGAAGTTATCAAAGAGGGATCAGGTGAAAAACCTGTTGCTGAAAGTATGGTTAAAGTTCATTATCATGGTACAACTATCGATGGTGAAGTATTTGACAGTTCAGTTGACAGAGGCGAACCTGCACAGTTTCCTCTAAACGGTGTTATCAAAGGATGGACAGAAGGATTGCAGCTTATGACTGTAGGTTCTAAATACAAATTTTTCATCCCTTCAGAACTCGCATACGGTCCACGTGGCGCAGGAGCAAAGATTGGTCCTAACACTACACTTATCTTTGAAGTTGAACTTCTTGAAATTGTAAAACAAGAACCTGCAAAGTAAAAAATGGCAGCAGATTTAAAAGGCGCACTGATTGAAATACTTCCTGTACAAAAGGGAGTAAGCAAGGCAGGCAAGGAATGGGAAAAACTTGAGTTTGTAATTGAAACTGAAGAGCAGTTTCCCAAGAAAGTATGTTTCACATTATTTGGAGATAAAGTATCGTTGCTTAATGGAATAAACAAGGGCGACAGTATTGAAGTGTCATTCAACATTGAATCGAGAGAATTCAACGGGAAATGGTATCATACAATCAATGCCTGGAAGATAAGTAAACAGAATTCCAAACAGGAAGAGGTGTCGGATTATAATTTTAATATGCCGCCACCACCTGACAATAATGGGTTTGAGCCTTCTTATGATGATTTGCCTTTTTAAAAAAATAATGTAATGGGATGTGTGATAAACGCATCCCATTGTTTTTTAAATCATTTTTATAATTTTGCAAAGTTTTTAAAATAAAAAATTCAAATTCTTTATGGCAACTACTGCAGATATAAAAAACGGAATGTGTATTGAATTCAATGATCAGTTAGTTCAAATTGTATCATTCCAGCATGTTAAACCCGGTAAGGGACCAGCTTTTGTACGTACCAAGCTTAAAAATGTAAAGACAGGTAAAGTAATAGACAATACATTCAATTCGGGAGTAAGAATAAACGTAGTCCGGATTGAAAGACGCCCTTATCAGTTTTTATATAAAGATGAAATGGGATTCAACTTCATGCATTCTGAAACCTTTGAACAGATTTCAATTCTGCCCGAGATGATTGACAATGCCGGATTACTTAAAGAAGGAAATGTTGTTGAAATAAATTTCCATGCAGAAACAGAAACACCGTTGACAGTTGAAATGCCTCCGTTTGTTGAACTTGAAGTCACTTACACCGAACCCGGAGAAAAGGGCAACACTGCTACATCGACAGCTCTTAAGCCTGCAACTCTTGAAACGGGAGCTGAAATTATGGTTCCAATCTTCATCAACACAGGAGATTTAATTAAGGTTGATACCCGTGATAATTCATATTCAGAAAGGGTTAAACGATAAATTATAAAAAATTAACTAATTTAGCTTTAGATTTAACTTTTAACCTTTAACAAATGGGAGCACTCGAAAACGGGGCCAATAAGAAAGACCTTAACAGAGAAACTATTCTTCAGATTGCGCAGGAAATATTCAGCAAATTCGGCTATAAAAAGACAACCCTTGATGATATTGCAAATGCAGTAAGAAAAGGGAAAAGCTCGCTTTATTATTATTTCAGCAGCAAGGAAGATCTTTTTCAGGCAGTGATTGACAAAGAGGTAGATGTTCTGAAGCAAGCCCTTGAAAAAGTTGTCTTCCGCTCAATGGATCCTGAAGAAAAGCTCAGGGAGTATATTTTAACCAAGCTCACAACATTCCGTGAACTGGCTAATTTATACAATGCCCTTGAGAATGATGTTATTGCAATAGGTTTTATTGATGATGTCAAGGAAAAGAATGAGAAAGATGAGATAAGGATGATAAAGAGGATTCTTATTGAAGGAGTAAGGCGTGATAAGTTTCACATTGACGACCTCAACCTTACTGCTTTAGCCATCACAACTGCAATAAAAGGACTTGAAATGCCTTTATCTGCAGGAAAGTGGGGATCGGCCGATCTGGAAATGGCAGTAGACAATATCGTAAGGATTCTATGCTATGGCATTATGAGAAGAGACTAAACAGAAAATATTCAGTTTATACAGGAAAGGTGGTTTCAATGAGACCACCTTTTTTTATAATGTTATTTTATGATTTTTCCTTATTATTCTTTTCTAACATTTTTATCGCTCTATCAAAATCTGATTCAATGTTCTGTGTTATATTAAATTTATCATATTCTCTAAAGGCTTTTTGTTCTGCCTGCTTTGATGATATCCTGCCTTTACCTTCCAGAACCTTATATTCGTTAAATTCAAGAAACTTATTTACACTTTCGGCAAATTGCTCCATCGTAAATGAATTTCTATTTTCAATTATTCTTTCTATGTAATCAAAGTAACTATTGATAGTTCTCTCCAAGCTTTTTATCTCTTTTTCAGTTAAGTAGTTCTTTGCTATGCTTGTGTCAGATTTAAGAATTCTACCGCTTGGTGCATTTTTCCATGTTTTTAATCCCATGAATTCCAAATCTGCATCTGCTTGGTCAAAAATTATTTCTGCTGCTGTATGACCGTTTATTGCGAAATGAAATTTGTTCTGAATCGTAGCATAAAAAGTTTTTGTAGTTTCAGAAATAGGGTCATAATCAATACTACATTCAGCAAAAATATCTGTAATTTGTTGATAAATTTGTCTTTCACTTGCTCGAATTGATCTAACTCTCTCTAGTAATTCTTTAAAATAATCTTTCCCAAAATATCGTCCATTTTTTAATCTTTCGTCATCTAATACAAAACCTTTAACTATGTATTCTTTAAGAGTTTTTGTTGCCCATATTCGAAATTTTGTTGCTTGCTTTGAATTTACCCGATATCCAACAGATATAATTGCATCAAGATTAAAATATTCTGTATTTCGCCTTACATCTCTATTCCCTTCCTTTTGAAGTGTTTCCAAAATGGAAATAGTTGAATCTTTTTCTAACTCTCCTGATTCAAAAATATTTCTAAGATGCTTACTGACTGCAGGTATTTGTACTCCAAATAACTGAGCAATTGATTTTTGGGAAAGCCAAACCGTTTCATCATTCAATATAACTTCTACTTTTACGTTTCCATCCGGGGCTGAATAAAGTAAAAATTCAGTAAGCTCATCTTTTATAGATAGTTTTTTCATATTGAAAAATTTATTCTTGAAACATCTTTGTAAATGTACAATTTTCAATCAAATTGGAATTGAAAAATAATCCTGATTAGAACTCTTTTGCTAGTCTTTCACTTTACTAGCAAATAAAAATGACTATGCAAACAGTATGTTTAAAAGTAGCTGAAGGTTCATTTGAAAAGCTGCAAAGAATAATCAGTTCGTTCAATGAAAAAGAAATAGAAATAACTGATGTTAGGTCTGAGGTCGCAAGTAGTACCGGATTTGAAGAATCACTTAAGCTTCATGCGAAATACATTGAAATAGGTGAAATAGAAAGAAGGCTTGAAAGCATGATAATGAAGGGTGAATTTTAAGGAAAGAAAATAGCTAAACAACATATAAGCCAACATCATAAATAAATATTTTCTCATTTCAAAAAAACTTCCTATTTTTGAATAGATTAAGCTAAATTATTGGGGAAGGAATAAGTCATGAGAAAAATCAAAATAAGAAGAATTGCTCTTTGGATGAAAACTTTAGGTTTTAAAGTTATATCATTTACGTTCCTCATTCTATGTTTCCTTTTAATTTCAAAAAGCTCATTTGGTCAGGAGTTGACTGTTACTTGTACTATAACAAAAAATGTTACTTGCTCAACAGATACTGATGGAGAAATAAGTGTTTCTATTTCTGGAGGTGATGGGAATTATCAATATTCTATTAACTCATCCGCCTATACAACAACTCCTTCAACTTTCACAATTACAGGTCTTGGAGCTGGTGAAAAAATAATATCTGTACAGCAAACTCCATATACTGACATTGATGGTACATGTACAATAACTCTTGCTCCAAAAATAACTTTAAGTACATCAGGACAAAACTGGTCATGTTGGAATACTACTTCATCAAGTGACAATTGCAATGGAAATTTAACAATTGGGATATCAGGAGGACAGTCGCCTTATTCTATAAGTATTACGGGACCAAATGGGTACACTAATAACCCAACAAATATTAATACTGGTAGTTATACCTTTGAAAATTTATGTAGTGGTGATTATAATTTTACTGTAAGTGATGGTTGTACCCCAACTGCAACAACAACCGAATCTGTTTCATATACTATCTACTTAGATAATGCTGCACCTACCGGGTGTGTTTTTCCTGATGACTATTATGGAATTCTGGACATTAGTTCTAGTCCGGAAGATTTAATATTAACACCTTATTTTGTACAATATACTTCTGATGGTGGCACAACAGATGATAAAATATTTAATGTAAATGCTAATTATTATACTTCGATTCAGATTGAAATGCAGATTACACAATACAATGAAAATTGGACAATTCCTGAATATATTGAAATACAAAAAAAATATAAAGGTTCACCTACATGGCATACAGTTCATACTGATAATTGCAATCTTGAAGAAGGATTATCGGTAGACGGATCCTGCATTGCGAATATTAGTGGTACTACTCATACAAAAGTAATTCCTTTAGGAAACGATGCAATGAATATTGAGTCGATTAGGATTCGGTGTGTAAGCCTAACTGCAGGGAATAACTATAATATTGGTCAATTTAGAATTACAGGCAACAAAATTAATGGTTTAGAACCTAATACGACTGGTAACATCTCAGAATGTATTGACCCGAGTGCTTCTGAAATAACATATATAGATGGACCAATAACATTTTATTGTAATGATGATGTTACAGATAATTTTGAATTTAGTTTTAACAGAAGATGGAAAGATGGTTGCGGATATATTGCAGATGGTTATCAGAAAATCACTGTGGGACAAAAACCCTATATTCCAAGTCTCCCAGATAATGCAACTGTTCCTTTTTGCAATAATTTAGGCTTTTTAATTACCCCTCCTACTCTATTAGATCCTCCTGATAATTGTACTTCTTTAATTAATATTAAAAGAGAATGGAGGATATATGACAAAGATGATAAACCTCTTAATGAAATGGACTGGACTAATTATAATGGTCCTACTACTTACAATTTGCCTGCTGCTACTAATTCAAGCCAGACATTCACTGTAGGATGGAGGATTACAGACCAAGCAGGTTTCTCAACGATAATTGGTCCGGAAGGGGAATTTCCATACAAAACAGGCCAAACTTTAACATTAAATCCTTACATCACAATTACATTGAGTAAACACTCTACTTATTCAGATTTAGACGGAACCCCTCCATATGACATTTGTTCAGGTAATACGGCCGGGTTTTTAATTAGTGCCGAAGGAGGAAATGATGATTACACTATAACAGTAACTTCTCCTCCCGGAACATTAGACTGGAATACCACCGATGATGACACTGGACTTTTTGTTACCAGTGGGCTAATAACGACAACACCATCATCTACATCAATAAAGGTTCAATACCAAGACACTGATGGATGTCCAACTACGCCTGCTGAGATTACTTTTAACAGTGGTGGAGGTGTTTATGTAGTTCACCCAAACATAACAACAGGAACTATAACCAGAACTCCATAAATTAGTTATAAGCTCTTTTTTTGAGGGGATTTCTTTAGGAGATGTTTCAGTTGGGATTAGCTGTGCAATGGCCATAAAACCACGCAGCATCCTACCATGCATTGTAAATATTACGCAATTATTTACAGGTGAAATTTATAAATTATTGAATCTTCATTAAAGATTTTAATTCTTTTTACCTATCTTTACTTTAATTATACATGTATTTATAAAGTTATACTTTAATATTACATGTATAATTAAATCTTAAATTCAAATTTCCATGTATATCAGAAGTCAGTTGTTTGAAGGATCAGGAAATGAATCCCTATTCTTATGGGGTGCAAGGCAAACAGGTAAAAGCACTTTGCTAAAAAAAATGTTTCCTGATTCATTATGGTTTGACCTGTTAATGACTGATGTTTATGAACGTCTTCAGAAGAATCCATCCCAACTCAGGGAAATAATACTTGCTTCCAATACTCAAAATGGCGTTGTAATAGATGAAATACAAAAAATACCATCCCTCCTGAATGAAGTTCACTGGTTAATAGAAAACAAAAATATAAGGTTTGTTTTAAGTGGCTCAAATCCCCGGAAAATTATCAGGTCTTCCAATAATTTACTTGGAGGAAGAGCACTAAGGTATGAGCTATATCCATTGGTAAGCAATGAAATACCTGATTTTAATTTACTCAGGGCATTAAACAATGGCTTACTGCCAAAACATTACATTACAGATAATCCTCAAAAGCTAATATCATCATATATTGGCAGTTATCTTCAAGAAGAGATTATGGCTGAAGCAAGACTAAGAAATGTTTCAACATTCTCTCGATTTTTGGAATCAGCAGCCTTTTCAAATGGAGAAATAGTCAA
>CAYUEI010000170.1:0-6645 GCA_964443445.1 uncultured Prolixibacteraceae bacterium
TTCTACGAACGCGAAGCAAATCATCTCGATACCGATAAACACTGGTGGCCTCAGGCTGAAGCAATGGTTGGATATGTCAACGCATGGCAACTTACAGGAAATAAGAAATATATGGACGAAGCCGAGAAAGTATGGAACTTCATTAAACTAAGAATTATAGACCATGAAATTGGTGAATGGTTCTGGAAGGTTGACAGGAAAGGGTACCCCTATATAAACGAAGAAAAAGCAGGCTTCTGGAAATGTCCTTATCACAATACAAGAGCATTGATCGAGGTCGTAAGCCGTTTACGTAAAAGTTTTTAAAAAAATCATATAGACTAAACTATGCACACTAAAGTATCGTTGAGGGAAAAAATAGGATATGGACTTGGAGATGCTGCTTCATCCATGTTCTGGAAGATTTTCTCTTTCTATCTGGCGATCTTTTATACCGATGTATTTGGTATATCTGCTGTCGCTGCAGGAACAATGCTTCTTGTTACAAGAATCTGGGATACAGCAATAGATCCGGTAATGGGAGTTGTCGGCGACCGTACAAATACGAAATGGGGAAAATTCAGGCCATACCTTCTTTGGGTTGCTATTCCGTTTGGAATTGTGGGTGTTCTTTTATTCACAACTCCTGATTTCGGAACTACAGGAAAACTTATCTATGCCTATATCACATATACACTTATGATGATGGTTTACACTGCAATTAACGTTCCTTATGCGAGTCTTCTGGGTGTTATGTCTTCCGATCCTAACGAAAGGACAACCCTTGCTTCATACAGAATGGTATTTGCATTTGGTGGCAGCCTTCTTGTTGTTGCTATTTATCAACCACTTGTAGATTTGTTTAAAGGCACGGTTGGATTGACAACTGCATATCAGTTAACAATGGTAGTTATTGGTATTGTGGCTGTTATCTTCTTCCTTATTACTTTCTCCTGGACAAAAGAAAGAATCAAGCCTCCGCGCTCTCAGGAGAACTCACTTAAGGATGATGTTAAAAATCTGCTTAACAATACCCCCTGGTTCGTATTGCTTGGCGCAGGTGTAATGACACTTATATTCAACTCTGTACGTGATGGTGTGGCAATGTATTATTTCAAATATTACGTTATAGATGATACTGCAGTTGCAATTTCAAAGATGACATTCACCTTCAGTACTTTATACTTCCTTTTAGGCCAGGCGTTTAATATGATTGGGGTGATAATGGCTAAGCCTGTTTCAGCTCTTATTGGCAAGAAAAAAACATTCATGTACGCAATGTTCGCTGCTTCAGTACTTAGTATTTTATTTTACTACTGTACAAAAGAAAACGTTGTCTTTGTGTATGTTCTTCAGGCAGTTATAAGTTTCTGTGCAGGTATTATTTTCCCGATGCTATGGTCGATGTATGCCGATACAGCCGATTATTCTGAATGGAAAACAGGAAGAAGGGCTACCGGACTTGTATTCTCGGCTTCAAGCATGTCGCAGAAACTGGGCTGGACTCTCGGAGGTTCATTAACACTTTGGTTGTTAGGTTTCTTTGGATTCCAGGCTAACGTAGAACAATCGCCCGAAACTATCAACGGCATTAAGTATATGCTAAGCTATATACCTGCTATTGGGGCTCTTATCTCAGGCTTGTTTATGTTATTATACAAGCTGGATGAAAAGACATTAAAGACGATTGAAATTGAACTCGATCAAAGGAGAAAGGCTGAAGTTTAAGATATTCTGATATTATTTAAGGAGGGCATTGTTTCGAATAAAATAATGCCATCCTTTTTTATTGCTTCCTTTTTACAACCATTGTTGCTGTGGTTATACCGCTCTTTAGGTTTTCATATTCCTCTTCCTGTATTTTAATGTAATCAAGAAATATCTTTGCTTTGTCAGGATGCTTTTCTGCCAATTCAAGGCAGCGTTTAGCCAGCTGGTTATACTCATTGTTGTAATTTTCAAATAACTTTTCGTCGTCATGTCCTAACACCATATCAATCAATGCCATTCCTGCTGATTCAATTTGGTTTATAATTTCCTTTTTACTGAAAACCTGACTGTGGCTGAAATCACTATCTTCTTCAGTATATCCTTCATCAATTATTAAAATTCCATCATCTTTTAAGATTTTATCCATAAGTGTTAATGTAGTCTTGTAATCTCCGAAAACCTGTCCGATAGCACCAAGTATAATTACATCATAAGTGCTGAGATTTTTAATAGCTTCTCTGATATCTGTTATTTCAAATTTGCATAAGTCAGCCACGTTATATTCTTCTGCTTTCCCTTTTGCAAATTCAATAAATTCAGGTATTGCATCGATACCATGACATTCAAATCCGCACTCTGCAGCTATTTTTACTGATACCGAGCCTTTACCGCAACCCAAATCCAGAATTTTCAAATTCTTGTTGCCTGCAGTATGTTTTCTAATCATACTGATCATGGTTTTGGGATCGGCTCCTATCTCCCAGAAATCCTGCAAAATATAAGGCAAATAAGGCAGTATTTCTTTGTCTTTAACATCCATAGCTATTGCTACTGATTCTTCTAATGTTTTCATGTTATGTAGTTTTATTCTTATTATTTGATATAAGTTTAAAAAAAACTTCATAAATTACAATGATCTAAGTTTTTGAGTATTTTTTAATTATATCAGAAATCCTTGAACCACAGATTAAAACAAATTCTTTAACTTTATCAATAGATCTAATTTAAATTTGACTTATATGACTATAATGAAAATTCCCCGGATTAAGCTAACCGGTATTTTCTCTGTCAGAAGATTATTTGACATTATTTCTTTCGTTCTCTTATTTACATCCTGGTCGTGCGCCACTAAAAAGTGTGCTATGTGCGATCTCGATAATACTACGATTTATAACGTGGAGATGAACGAAAACAGTTCAAAGAAATATGGCAAAAAGAACTTCATGACATATTTTGCTCCGGTACCAGTTGAAACTGTTAATAAAAAAGTCAACGTTTATCTCGTTGACTGCGAAGGTAAAGATGCATATAACCTTAAGCATGGTAAAGAACTTGAAAAGTTTGTTAAGGAGAATATGCTTACAGTTGATTCTCTTGATGTAAAGAAAATAACTGTTACTTCTGATGCTGATATCTATCCTGTTTCTTTTACCCTTAAGAAGCTTAAGGAACTGACAAACCTCAATCTTTGTAAAAGATCGCGCAATAACTTCAAAATAGAGGCAAGGGCAATGTTCGGGTTCAGGTCTTTTGAAGAATCATCATATCAGCCTCTGCCGGGTGACATACCTCTTGAAAAAGAAGTCTTTGGTTTTGGAGAAGGTGGCACTATGATAACCACAGGTTTTGAAGCGGCCTTCCTCCCTGCAATCTTTTCAATAAAAGATAAACACCGCTTTCATCTGGGAGCTATGACGGGATATTGGCCTGTCGACGGAGGGAATTTCATTCCTTTGTCAATACATCCTAGGTTCACTTTCAATGATATAACCAATCCTCTATTTGGGAATTGCAATGCACTATATCTTTTTGGGGATATAGGTACAGCTTATGATATTTCTTCTGAATTTGAAAAGTTCTGGTCAAATAAATTTAATGCTTCTTTTTGGGGACTTGGAGCAGGGGCAGATCTTTGGGTTACAAAAGGAATGGATGTTTCGGTAGATCTAGGTTATAGAAGGATGACCCTGCCTCTGTCGTCGCTTGGAGGGAACTCTGAGTGGGCAGAATGTGCTGATAATCACAATATCCCGTATTCTGATTTTCCAAGGAGAAGGACGGGACAGTTTTTCATTAGGTTAGGTGTAACATTTTAAATGACAAGGATATGAAACGAATAAAACTACTTATACTATTGTTCATCCCTGTTATGATGTTATTACTGATTAATTGTGATGAGACTATACTGAGAGATGATTGTGAAAACTATGATGATATTGAGCTTACTATCAAAGGTAAATATTCTACTGCCTGTGAACCTAATGAATTATTAACACCTCGTGGGGCAGCGATAACTATTCTGGCAGGAGTTGATACTTTGTTTACCGGGAACCTTGATTCTACAGGAACCTTTGAAACAGGACCTATTGATAATACTGGTTGCGGACTAAGCAACGCAATCATTGAAACCAGCTTTATGGGATCTGTTTTTAGAGAAGAATTCGGACTTTTGTGTTGCGATACTACTTTGAGCTATACTTTCCGGAATATTTCATGCGAGCCATTAAAACCGATAGATTGTACAAGAATAGATACTACAATAACCAGGATTATAACTAGTTCGGGTGATTGTGTTTTTCAAAATGCAACGTACAATGAGCTCAGAAATAATGTAGTATTAATTTCTTCAGCCTCTCCAGTAGAAATTGATATCAGGGAATTGAGAATCCTTTCCGGAAAGATATTTTTGAGGAATATTCTGCCAATGACAGAAAAAAGTACAATCATTCTTGATGGGACAGCCCTTGAAATTTATTTCGATGTAGTAAGAACTGAAATTGGAGCAATTGATCCTGTATTGATTTATCTTCCAACAAGTTGTCTTGATGAATTTGGGAACAAAGTGAACTCGGGAACAATCAAGATTGAGCTTAGTGCAACGGTATGCGATCCTTATGAATGTTACTGTCCTTTCAGTGAAAACGATAGCCCTGAGTCATATTATGCTTCGGAAAGGGTAATGATGAACAGTTCTAAGGATTTTGAATTTACAATACTTGAACTTACCGAAGGGATATTTGGAGAGGGATGCCTGTTGAAAATTGACAGTTTAAAGAGAATTGATGGAAGTGATGCTAAGGTTACCGGTGCTAATTCCTGGTTGATTGATAGTTATAACCCCACAGAATTAAAGGTGGGCGATAAGATGTTGATAAAATCAAAGTTTGAGCCTAAGAAAACAGGTGATATTACTGAAGAATTTATTGTTTATACTTCAGTTTATTCACAGGCTGATCCTACTGTAAAGAAAAATGGATCAGAGTGTTCTTTCAGGTTTAAATTAAATGGAACAGGTTGTGAATCTGTTTGTCCGACGGTTATTCCAACAGCAACTTTAGTTAAAAAGATATATACTAACCCTGCAAAAGAAGAAATTGCATACAGGGGAGAAAAGATTGAAATGAGCAATCAATTCTATATATCTCAGAAGATTAAAGGTGTGATGTCGACTGATTGTCTTGATGACCTGAAGGAGCCGGGTATTGCAGTATTCAATATTGATGTACCAAAGGGAGATTACTGTTCAGATATAAACCTGAAAGTTGTAAAGAGGTATATTACAGTAGATAAAGACGCTGATTACTTTTATACCAATATTACAGACGTTTCTATTGGTGATTTGGTTAATTCTTCATTCCTGACAATAACTTTTGTGCCGCCTAATCTGGAAAAATTTTATTCCGAATTTGACAACTCATTTATGGCAGCTTTCGATTTGATAGCATCTGATGATAATGGAAATGAGTTGTGCAGGCAGGAGATTATAATAGAATCTGAGGTTGAGGAGTTTTCTTTGGGTTCAAGGGGAACTCCAGTAATGGAAGCATTCAGTCAGATATCATCAAAGGCAAAAGTTCCTTCATACTATGTTTACGACATAGATACCTATAACCCTAAATATAAGAATTACGGATCATTGAATGAGCTAAACGACCAATATGTCAATGCTAATGTAGTTCCAAATAAGCCACTTAGCGATCATTCATTGTTTTTTGATGTTGATTCACCTGATGATCCTACTATTAATTTTACAGAAAAGCCCGAATTGTACCTTGTAAACACTGTTTTGAACAACTTCTCTAAGATATCAGCAAATCCGGTAGCTACATTCGATTCGCATGAAGACTTTGTAGTTGCATACGAGAATGGAACATTAATGAACTCTATTATGAGTAACGCAAACGCTAATGTTAATGGTGGACTGTTTTCATGGGCTGACAGCAGGGATAAAAGCGAGTTTGTAAGTACTAACGGAATAGAAATTAAGCCTTACGAGGTTTATATAGTATGGGATCCTGAAAGTCAGGCAGACGAATATGTTTTAAACTCGAAAATTAAAAAACATATATTCTGCGGGGTAGCGCTTGTTTACATATCTTCAGTAAAAACTGGTTCCGATAATACTGTTAATAATACGGGTGGTAACGGAAGAGCAGCCGTTTGGTTTAATGTAGAATATCCTTTAATATGGGATAAAAAATAAGAATAATATGAGAACAACAATCATATATACATTGATTCTTACGATAATCATGCTGTTTTCAGGAAGTTGTAAGAGCACAAAGGAAAGTTCGTACCAGGTTAAAGATGACACTGAAGTTAAAGCATCTTCTTCAGATATTATTCTTGACCCTCCGGTGAATGCTGCTGATAAAAAAGAGCTTTCACGCTCTGTGTATTCCGATCAAAGTTATTATATCCTTCAGAAAGGTGATATCAAGTTTAAGGATAACAGTCCCTTTATTGAATATCTCGAAGGCGGAAAGCGTGAGAGACTTTGGTTTGCTTCCAGTCGTGCCGATTCTGTTTTCTTTGGACATAAAAGAACCAACAGCTATCAGCAGATTTATTACTGCGATCGCACTGTCGATGATGGCAAAGCTCCTAAGGAAGGCTGGGGTGAAGTGAAAATGCTTATCGTTGAAAGTGATAATACCTTTTACGATGAATTCATTA
>CAYUEI010000171.1:0-6643 GCA_964443445.1 uncultured Prolixibacteraceae bacterium
TTGATGGCAACTTAAATTTCCACACATTGAATGTCAATGTGCCTGTTGATTTCATCGTAGAAATTCTAAAGGAAAAATTAGCCGGGAAGTATAATATCACCCTTACTAATTCTGATAAACCTGAGTTTCAGTTTATTGGTGTTACGGGAATGTCCCCTGAATCTTATTCGTTGACAATAAATAAAAAAGGGATAGAAATTAAGGCTTCTGATTATAATGGTTTTCTTTATGGAGTCCAGACTTTGATGCAAATAGCAGATGCATCGGATTCTTCATCAGGAAAGCTTGTTCTTCCGGGTGTTGAAATAATTGATAGTCCTGCTTTCCGTTGGAGGGGGATGCATCTTGATGTGTGCCGCCATTTTTTCAGCGTTGATTTTATTAAAAAGGTGCTTAGTGGAATGGCAATGCATAAGCTCAATAATTTCCATTGGCATTTGACCGATGATCAGGGGTGGAGGATTGAAATAAAGAAGTATTCCGAATTATCGTCTATATCTGCATGGAGGGATGAAACTATTGTTGGTCATATCGATGATAAACCCTGGAAGTTTGATGGAATAAGGTATGGAGGTTATTATACACAGGAAGAAATAAAAGATGTGGTTAACTATGCTAAGTACTTGGGAATTAATGTTGTTCCTGAGATTGAAATGCCGGGTCATGCTGTTGCAGCACTTACAGCCTATCCTCAGCTTTCCTGTGCCGGCGGACCAATAAAACCTTTCAACGTATGGGGCGTTTCTGATGATGTCTTTTGCGCAGGTAAAGAAGAAACTTTTACTTTTCTTGAAGATGTACTTTCTGAAGTAATGGAATTGTTTCCGGGGGAGATAATTCATATAGGCGGAGATGAGTGTCCTAAGGGTAAATGGGAGAAATGTCCTGATTGCCAAAAGCGTATAAAAGATGAAGGTTTGAAAAACGAACAGGAACTTCAAAGCTATTTAGTCAAGCGCATAGAAAAGTTTGTTAATTCCCAGGGGAAGAAGATTATAGGCTGGGATGAAATTCTTGAAGGGGGTCTTGCCGAAAATGCTTTAGTAATGTCGTGGCGCGGAGAAGAGGGGGGCATAGAAGCAGCTGCGTCAGGTCATGAAGTTGTGATGTCGCCCAATGATATTTGTTATTTCGATCACTATCAGGTTGATGATCCCAATGAACCTTTGGCTTTTAAAGGATTGACGACCATTGAAGATGTTTATAAGTGGAGCATTATCCCTGAAAAACTTTCAGAAGATAAAATACATTTTATCCGCGGGGCACAGGCTAATGTCTGGACAGAATATATCCCGAATGAAAAGCAGGCTGAATATATGATCTTTCCAAGATTATGTGCTTTGAGTGAAATCACCTGGACAGATAAGGAAAACCTAAACTATGAAGATTTCATGGCAAGATTGGCATTTCATTATAAAAGATTGGAAAATGCAGGCTTTAATTACAAAAGACCCTAAGCGGCTCGTCTCCCTTGATGCAATTAGGGGATTTACGGTTGCCGGGATGATACTTGTTAATGATCCGGGTTCGTGGAGTTATATTTATGCGCCATTCAGACATGCAGCGTTTAATGGGCTTACCCTTGCTGATTTGGTTTTTCCTTTCTTTCTTTTCATTGTAGGAGCTTCTGTTTTTCTTGCTTTGGGACGAAGAATTGAAAGCAATGTTCCAAAGAAAGATATATTGAGAAAGATTTTTTTAAGGTCCTTGTTAATCTTTTTATTGGGTGTATTTCTTAACTGGTTTTCATCCGATTTTAAAGAGTGGAGAATAGTCGGTGTATTGCAGCGAATTGCCTTATGCTATTTACTGGGGTCTGTTATTTTCATATATGTAAAAGCTAAGTGGCAGATTATAATTTCAATATTGATTCTGCTTTCATATTGGGTGTTGATGATCTTCATCGAAATTCCCGGGTATGGCATTGTTTTTACTCCTCAAATGAACTGGGCAGCCTGGGTAGATATTAAGTTTCTACCTGGGAGGACGTATTTTGAAGAATGGGACCCGGAAGGTATTTTGAGCACGTTTACTGCATTAGTAAATACTTTGGCAGGTATTCAGGCAGCAAGATTGATAAATTCAGTATCGGGGTACGGGAGTAAAATAAAAAAGCTTTCAATATTTGGGGTAGTATTATTAGTTGCCGGATTGCTAATGTCGCAATCATTTCCAATAAATAAAAATGTCTGGAGCAGTTCTTTTGCTCTAGTAACGTCGGGACTGGCATCACTTTTATGGGCACTAATGATTTGGCTTATTGATATGAAAGATAAAAAGAAGTGGGCGCTACCCGGAATTATTTTTGGAATGAATGCTTTGGCAGCGTATGTTCTTCATTTTATACTTTTACATCCGTTTAAAAGGATATATATCAGTGGTAAAACAATACAGGAATGGCATATGTATCATTTTAGTGAAGTTATTCAACCAGAGATAGCATCTTTATTATGGGCAATATTAAGTGTAGCTTTTTGCTTTATACCGATATATATATTTTACCGTAAAAAGATTTTTATCAAGTTGTGAGTAATATTTTGAGTTTTAAAATCAATTAGCATTCTTTTCTTTATAGGCATTAATGGCAATGTTTAAAATTGAATCAGCAGTTGTTTCATTTCCGAAACCTTTAACCTCCATTTTAACTGACGGCCCTTTGTAATTTGTAAACCATATTTTGATTATTTCAATTACACCGGGGTATGATTCATTCAACTCATTAAAAGTTGAAATTCCACTGAAAGGAGAGTCTTCAGCAACCGCTATCAATTTTTCATCCTGTTCACCTCTGTCGATTAAACGCATGATTCCTACCAGTTTGCATTTAACCAGACTTCCCCTTTCAATTGCGGGGCCTAAAACAATAACATCCAGGGGATCACCATCTCCTCCTGCTTCAAAGGGAAGAAGAGTTTTTGGAATTAATCCATAATTTGCCATATAACTAAGATAATTGACGACCCGGGGTTTACCATTTGAAAATTCCCATTCCATATATCCTGTTGAGTCATTGACTTCCCATTTCTGGTTTGTGCCTGTAGGAATCTCTACAATCATATTAATATAGCCATTTCCGGCTATAGGTTCATATCCGCTAAGGAAATTCTTTTCCCCAATCAAAAGGTAAGGGTCATCATTATTATTTTTTTTGTCAGGGTCTTCAGGGTCATTATTATCACATGATAATAAGGCAAGAAGTATGAAAAAGATGAAAGTGGAAAATAAATAAATTGATGTTTTCATAATTTAGGGTATAATGATTTCTTTTAATCTATAAAGAATTACAGACAAATATAATCTTATAAAATTCAATTATCAGTGAATTTTTAAAGTACAGTTTAATGCAGGTAGAATATTACTAAAACAATCGGTTGTCAATAATATTTTGTGTAAGTTTCTCCTTCATTATCGATGAATAATTGCCTGATATCTTATACTTACTCCTTAATTCATTAAGCATTTTATAAAGATTGTTTTTATAATCTTTATGGGCACCTCCGGTTTTATAAAGAGTTTTAATCTTTTCATACAGTTCCGGATATTTATTTTGAATAAAATCAAAGAAGTATCCCCTTGTTTTTCCTCTTAAATACAATACTCCGGGCAATAAATAATGAACCCCGACATCATGGGCATTATAGCAAATAGAATTCAGGTTATCCTGATCATCAGTTAAGTAAGGAATTATTGGCATGAAATGCAATCCGATTGAAGCATTGGTTTTTCTGAATTCCTTGAGCATTTTAAATCTTCGGGCGCTGCTGCATGAGCCGGGTTCAATCTGTTCTCTTATCTCTTCGTTGGTAGAAGTAATAGTTGCAGCAACATTGATGTATGTTATTTTTGACAATTCATCTATTAAGTCATAATCCCTTAAAATAAGGTCTGACTTAGTAGAAATAATAGCCGGGGTCTTGTATTTAATAAGCAGTTTAAGTATTTCGGGCATGAGCTTGTAATCCGACTCACAAGGTTGATAGCTGTCGGTAACTCCGCCAATATTAACAACTTCTCTGTTCCAGCTTTTCTTTTTTAATTCGGATTCGAGAACATCAACAACATTTGTTTTAACGTGTATACTTTTAAAATAATCGTTATCATTTATGTAGTCGTGAGAGTAAAGGGCGTAGCAATATTTGCATCCATGCTCGCATCCCCGAAATATGTTGAGGTCCCAGCCATAAGGGATTTTTCTTTTCAGCTTGTTTAATGCTGAGGCACATGCAATTTCTTTCCTTTCTATTGTCATCTATTCAATATTTATAAAACGGGCTTTTTTTAAATCATGAATTGCTCAATTTGAAAGCAAACTAAGCTAATAATTTTCTATTCTTATAATAGTTTAAAGTTTAAATATCAATAAATAATTTTTATTGTTACAAATTATTTCTGTTCAAATAATGACGTATATTGTGTGCTGTAAAATTATTAGCCAAATAAAAACAAAATGTATACTCGTATTCTCATTTGCCTGTTGCTTATTCTGCCGGGCGTAGTATGGTCTCAAACCGATGTGAAGCCACTTTCACCAAAGGAACTAAGGAAGCAACGACCTTTGTATATCAATATGACAGCAGGTTCCGGTATATCCTACTATAACGATTTTGCCACTTCAGCATTAACTTACACGGGATTTCCTCTTTATGTAAGCGGGTCTTTGTTAAGAAGTGATCATTTAAAGGAATCTGAACTTGGATTTGGTCTTACAGAAGGTTCGAACTGTATTGCTCTTGCAGGAGATGATGTTTACGATTCTTCTTTTGAAAATTTTGAGTTGTTTTATAATCAACTTTATAAGATTAACTTATTGAGTTCAGAAAGGTTTAACTTCAAATTTGGGTGGAAATTACATAATGCCATTATTTTGAGAAGTAATTCCAGTTTACTCAATAATTCATTCGGTGCGGAAATATTCCCATCATTAATGGGGTCTTTTAAAGTTACTGCCGATTTAAGCAGAAGGCAAGCGGTAGATAAGAAATTTCTGTTTATAAGGTACAAGTTGAAACCTGTAAAAAGGGATCTCTCTTTCAGAATGAATATTGGAATTGTAAATGGTGTTTACAGAAACAAGTTTGCATATATTGGTCAATCCGACCTCTTGAATGATTCTCAACTTTTTGACAACTATCAGTTTAATATATTTACGGGTTTTAGGGCTTCTACATCTCTTGATTATACTGTATTTCTGAATAACAAGAATGCCTTGAGATGTTCTTATGTTTGGGATGTATATAAAACAGGAAAGCAAATTGAAATATTCCAGCTTGCTAACCATTCTTTGAGAGTATCATTATTGTTCAACCTAAATAACAGATAGAGAAAATGAAAAAGGTTTTAATAATTCTGTTAACGGCAATTGCTTTCAGTTCATGTGAAATATTCATAATGGATGGGGATAAGAGCTCTTCTAAGGCAAAAGATAATTTTGAATATCTCTGGAATGAATGTAATGTGAAATACTCATATTTCGATTTGAAAAAGATAGACTGGGATAGCATTAAAAATGTTTATTCTCCAAAGATATATGATGACATGCCGGATGACTCTCTTTTTGATGTATTAGGGCAAATGCTCAATGAATTAAAGGATGGGCACGTTAACCTCAAATCGGCTTTTAATCGTTCTTTTTATGGTTTCAGATATAAAGGGCAGGATAATTTTGATTGGAGAATAATAGAAGATAATTATCTGAGAAACTATTATAAAAGGTCAGGTCCTTTTTTACACGACTTTATTGCTGATGGGCAGGTAGGATATATACGTTTCGGCGAGTTTACAGGAGAAATAGATTCAGTGAATTTTGATTATGTGCTTGAAAGATATGAGGATACCAAAGGTCTCATTCTTGATTTAAGAGAAAACGGAGGGGGATATGTTTCTGATGTTTTCAAGATTTTAAACAGATTTATAGATACTACAACATCTGTTTATTATACAAGGATAAAAAGCGGTCCCGGACATAATGATTTCTCTGAGCCTGAGGTTTTTAATCTTAAACCATACAAAGGATTGAAGTATAATAAAAAGGTTGCTGTACTTACAGACAGGGGTACTTTTAGTGCCGCTTCTTTTACATCATTGGCAACCAAGGCTATTCCAAATATAATTCTTGTTGGTGACACTACCGGTGGGGGATTAGGTTTGCCAAATGGAGGTCAACTTCCAAACGGATGGATATACAGGTTTTCAATAACACAAGCCCTGACAATGGATTTGGATGAAAGTTATGAAAATGGAGTTCCTCCTGATATTTATGCAAAGCTCGACTGGATGGACCATACTAAAGATGCAATTATAGAAAGGGCATTAGTTGAACTACTTAAATAGTATTATTTAGCCATTGCTTCAGCTTTCAGCTCCTTTGGCATTTTTTCTATTGCATACCTTAAAGATGTGCGGGGCATAATAGCCTTTTTAGAAATCACATAATCAAATACTTCTTTTTGATATGCCTGACTTGCAGCTTTTAGCATCCAGCCGTAACCTTTTTGTACTAGGTCATCTTTATCGAGTAATAGGATATCGGCAATTTCAAATATGTCTTTTAAAAACAGACCTTTTCTGGCTGGTATTATTAATGAAACAGCTGCAGCCCTTTTTGTCCATCTGTTTGTTGAATATGCAAATTCTTTAAGCTTGT
>CAYUEI010000172.1:0-6633 GCA_964443445.1 uncultured Prolixibacteraceae bacterium
ATAGATGAATTAGGTCCACGCTTCCCTGACATGTCTAAAACATATAATCCTGAATTGTGTCAGATTGCCCGTAACATTGCAAACAAAAACTATATCAATCTTCACGAAGGAACTTACGTAGGAGGCACCGGACCAAGCTTTGAAACTCCGGCGGAATACAGGTATCTGCATACTATTGGCGGAGATGCTGTTGGTATGTCTACTGTTCCTGAAGTTATTGTAGCCCACCACATGGGGATAAAAATATTTGCAATATCTGTAATCACAAATAATGGACTAATAATTTCTGAAGACGGGAATAAGCATAATGATGTTTTGAATATTGCTGCTATAGCTGGCCCAAAGCTTGAAATAATTTTCAGTGAATTAATAGCATCAATATAAAATGAATGGCCTTATTATACTGGCTTTAGCTCCTGTTTTAATAATTGCTTTTTACATATACTTCAGGGATAAATATGAAAAAGAACCCCTGTCTATTCTTCTTTTAGCATTGCTATCCGGAGCATTGATTACTATACCTGTAATCTTTGCTGAAAAGTTCATTTCTTTCATTGGACCTGATACTCCGGGCTTAACTGAGTCAGCCTGGCATGCGTTCATGGTTGCTTCGCTTTGCGAAGAAGGGTTTAAACTTGCTGCCCTGTTTTTATTAATGTGGAAGAGTAAGGAATTCAATGAAAAGTTTGATGGCATCGTATATTCATGCTTCATTTCATTAGGCTTTGCCGGAGTAGAGAATGTTCTTTATGTACTTCAATCAGGAATTACAACAGGGCTTGCCAGAGCGCTTACTGCAGTTCCTGCCCATGCTTTATTTGGAGTTACAATGGGCTACTTTTTTGCTTTTGCTAAGTTCTATCCAAAAAAGAGAACCGGATATCTTTGTCTGTCTTTTATTGTTCCTTTCATTCTTCATGGTTTTTATGACTTTATCCTTATGTCAGGGATAAATTTTCTGCTACTTATATTCGTTCCTTTTATTATCTATATGTGGATTTCAGGATTCTCCAGAATGAAAACTCTAAACCTAAGTTCTATATATCGAAATGACCTGGATATAGGTATTGATTTTAGTAAAGTTAATGAGTTGAAAAAGGACAAAAGTGATATGAGCTAAAGCTTATCATTAATGGAATTCATTTAATTCCCCAAAATGTTTTTTATTATTTACAAAGAATTGCCATACAATGCTTGACCCAAGTATCTGGTTATGCGATTTAACAACGACTTTGGAAATCAACTCTTTTCTCTTTTGATTTACTTTTCTTTTTGTTTGATAAAAAACCAAATGAGCCTTGACAACTGAATAAGTATTTTTAAAATCCAAAGTAAATAAATACTTGATTATGGCTAACGTATCAATCAGCATCCGCCTGAAAAGGATCCAAAACAAATTGTTGCCGGTATAGTTTTTATACAAAGTCCACAAGCTGTTGCGGAAATTCAAAAATAGCTTATGTGGATTATTATATTCAAGAGTGGCTCCTCCCCAGTGATATACCACACTCCCGGGAGTATATAATACCCTGTATCCTTGATTTTTTAATCGCCAGCATAGGTCAATTTCTTCCATATGGGCAAAGAAATCAGCATCAAAACCTCCGCTCTTTTTGAATAAATCAGCCCTTATGAACAAGCAGGCACCTGATGCCCAGAAGATATCTATAGTATTATCATATTGACCATTGTCATTTTCAATAACATCCATTATCCTTCCCCGACAAAACGGATAGCCATATTTATCTATAAACCCTCCGGCTGCTCCTGCATGTTCAAATCTTGAAGTGTCTCTGTCTGAAAGTATCTTGGGCTGAATTGCCCCTACCTTGTTGTCTTTTTTGAAAATTGTCAGAACTTCATCCAACCATCCCTCTGTTACCCTTACATCACTGTTAAGCAAACAAAATATCTCAGTTTCTATTTGAGCCAATGCCTTGTTATAACCTCCTGCAAAGCCATAATTACTGTCAAGCTCAATAATCCTTACCGAAGGATAGTTCTCTTCTAAAAAAGCCACTGAATCGTCTGTAGAACCATTATCAGCCACGATAATCTCAGCCAGTGAAGTGTCAGTATTGCTGACAACAGAAGGAAGGTATTTTTTCAGATGTTCCTTCCCGTTCCAGTTTAATATGACAATAGAAGCTTTCAAGAATTATGGTTTTTTTTAGTCTTAAATTCTTCAATTTTATATTTCCACCTTTTGTGTGTCCAAAAGTATTGTTCGGGGGCTAATCTAATTGAATTTTCCAGCTTTTCAAAAAACAATTCTGTCATTTTATGTTCTTCAGTTTCACCCGGATTTTCAACCATTAGTTCAACCCTTAATTTATGATATCCCCTCTTTATTTTAGCTATCTCAAGATAAAAAACGACTGCATCTGTTTTCCTTGCTATCTTTTCTGTTCCCAGCATAACAGGTGTATCCTGATTCATAAACCTAAGCCAGTAACTTATTTCTGATTTCAAAGGTCGTTGATCACTGATACAAAAAACACAAAACTGCTTACCTTCCTTTTTGTCAGATGCTAACCTTCTGTATGTTTCCTTCATCTCGAGAGGCATGGCTGCCCTTCTCCTCAGATCTTTGTAAAACTGATTAAACGCACTATTCCCTAACTTCTTATAAATAAAATATTTATTTGCCCGAAGCTCTTTATTGAAAAGCTGAAAGAATTCCCAATTTCCAAAATGTCCTGAGATTAATACTATATTCCTACCTTTTGAAATGAAGTCTTTAACTTGCTCAAAATTCTCAAGAGCAAGTCTTTTATTTTGCTTTTCAATGTCAATATGTGTAAAATACAGAGTTTCAATAAACATGTCGGCAAAGCCCCTGAAGAAATTCCTCTCAATAGCTTTTCTTTCTTCAATGCTTTTCTCCGGAAAGGAGTTTTTGAGATTTTCAAAAACAACTTTCTTCCTGTATCCGGCTATATTATAAATTAAAAAATATAGTATCCCAGAAAAAAAATAATGGAATTCCAACTTGAAAAGCTGCATTGGCCATGTTACAGCCATTAATATATAATAACCAATGCTTCGCTTCATTTGGACGATGATCCCAGAATCAATTGAGTTAAAATAGCATCTTTTTTATTAATCGCTAAGCCCTCTACGAACTTCTCCAATTCAGGAACTATGTTCACAGAATTCTGAAGACATTGCTTTAATGCCGAAAATTCAAAACCTGTCAGCTCCTGCGCAACAACTTTCATAATATATGGTTCATCTTTTACAAGAGAAATTTCTGTTATTGCCGATTCAATTATCCCCCTGGCTTTTATCTTTATGCCATCATGCTGATTGCCCCCTGAATTATCTCTCAGATTCCAGCTTGAATAATCATATTTCAGATTTTTTATCAGAACATTTTTCTCATCATTTTCCCCAAAGAGTTTCTTTATTATTAAAGATGCCCTTATTTTCCAGGCTTCAAGATCAAAATTCTTTTGGTCTAAAGCAGCTATCAGGTCCAGTAGAACTTGTTTACGAATGTTTTCCATGCTATTTCTTTAAATTTTTATGTACAATTTCGTAAAATTTATCGAAATAATTTGAATTGGAAGCAATTATCTCTCCTCCAAATAAATATCCGTCGCCGCCTGAAAAATCACTTACTTTCCCTCCTGCCTGTTTAACTATAAAAGAACCTGCTGCAACATCCCATGGATTTAGGGCATATTCCCAAAAAGCTTCAAAACGCCCACACGCAACATAACATAAATCAATAGCTGCTGAACCCAGCCTTCTTATACCGCTTGCCTTCTCCATAACTTCCCGCATTGTAGCAAAATAACTATCCAGATGCTTAAAATTACAATATGGAAAACCTGTAACTATCAATGCTTGCTGATGTTCACTGTTTATCGATACTTTTATTGTCTTTTCATTCAAATATGCTTCACTGCCTTCCCATGCATAAAACATTTCGCCATGAGAGATCTCATATACTACCCCTAATACTATCTCTTTTCCCCTCATCAACCCTACACTAATAGAAAAAGGCGATAATCCATGTATAAAATTTGTTGTCCCGTCAATCGGGTCAATTACCCAATTATAAACTTCTCCCCTCTTTTCTGATGTCCCCTCTTCAGCAATAAAGCCTGATCCAGGTATTAATTCCCCAAGCTCTCTAACCAATCTTTCTTCAGATGCCTTGTCAATGTATGTTACATAATTACTATGCCCTTTAATTTCAACATCTTTGGACATAGAAAAGTTTTTTCTTTCCTCCAGTATAAATATTCCGGTTTCTTCTACAATTCCCCTTACCTTAATACACAATTCCTTTAAATCCATAAAATAAGAATAATTTATTTCTTTAATACTTTAACCACATCTGATTTATTATTTGTCACTATCCGAATAAGGTAAAATCCTTTTTGGTAGTCTTTACCGTCTCTGAATAATTCAAGGTTAACCATTTCATTAGCTTCTGTCTTTCCTGAAGCTGAAAACACTGTCTGACCTCCGATGCTAATTACATCTACAAAATAAGGACTTTTATTATAGCTATAAAACTTTAAAGTAGTATAATCTTCAAAAACTGAAGGATAACAATATGCTTCTGTTTCAGGCAATAGTTGATTAATGCTTACTGAACTTGTTACACTGTTTTTCCTTCCCGGTGTTCCTCCCTGTATTCCTGACTGCCAGTTGGATGCATTGTTGTTATCCTCATAACAGTTTACCAGTTCAAGAGTTGCAGCCTTTACTGATGTACTGTCAGGCCATGGCGAAGTAGCTCCATATAATACTTTGTCGATCTCATTGCCTTCCCCGTCATAAATATAAATGACATCTCCGCTTGAGCTTAATCCGAATAAAAAATTACCGAATTTATTCTTTAATCCGGGATAAGCAGAGTTGAAAGCATTGCTATCCTGAACAACAACTATATATTCTCCCGGGTAGATTACTTTCCCCTTCGGAAAAATAAATCCGTTATCAGCATTGTAATCCTGTATTGCCCAATTTGTAAGATCAACAGACTGACTGCCTGCATTAAATATTTCTATCCAATCGCCTGTCTTATTCTCTTCGGAAAAGTTGTATTTTATCTCATTTATTACAATCTTTTCTTCAGTATCAGTAGCTTTTTCAAAAATTGCAATATACTTTTCGTTTCCTGAAATAGTCTGATTAATTTTCATTGAACTGCTTAATGAGTTTCCTTCCCATCTGACAAACTTATATCCGGGTTCGGGTATTGCAGATATTGTAACTGGAATATATTTAAAATACTTTCCGGTAAACGGATAAATATCAGGAGTTATGGTGTTCATTTTTACTTTCCCCCCTTGATTATCATTAACGGATATTGTGACTGAAACGATATCCCCAAGACCGAAATAACTCCTGATATATTCTCTCATTCTGCTATTCCTCTCAATATTATAGCTTTTAATCTTTTCAACTTCATAATACCATTTAACATATGTGGTGTTATTCCATAGTTGAGTTTGATTATATATCTCTGAATTAATAATGTGTGCTATTGAATCTACTTTATAATTTATTACTTCTGATGAAAGATTAGTGTTCAGACAATCCATAAATCTGTTTATAAAACTTATCTTGAATTCATCATTCCCGAGCAGCTTTCTTAAAAACATTGTCGACCACGGAGGATTAGGCCAACTCGGTCCATTTTCTTCTGTTGCAAACTCCATTGAATTGATATAGCTGGCATTGTTGTATATATCTAATCCGAAATCTGTATCAAATATTATCCAGCGGAATTTGCTGTATCCATTGGATGTATTCCAGAATTTAATATTATTTCCCGGCCAGTCACCATTATGAATGTATATTTCAAGAATCTGATAATCGATAAAACAGTCAATATCCATTTCTCCTGAAACATATTCATAATTTTCTTTTTCCGCCATTGACTTTGATGTAATGAAATTACGAAGCTTAACATACTCACTTGCATTCCCTTCAACAACATCCCCATTATTTTCAAGTATGTTAACCTTTGATTTATCAACACCGTAATTCTCTGCCAGATAATGTTGTGTGGGTTTCTCCCTAAGATTAAGCATTCCCCAGTATTCACCATTAAGATATAATACCGATGGCTGATACGCCAATCTGTCGATATTCATCCCTTTAGCAATTTCAGATACAAGTCCGTCCCTGAAGAAGCTATAACTCCAGTCATTCCCCGAATTCCGCAGGTTTATTGATTCGAATGAATCATTTGCCCTGTCATGGAAAAATTTGTAATCAAAATCACCTTTGCCGTATTTACTCCTGGCATATAGTGCCATCGACTTCTGAGGCCTTGCTCTAGACCAGTTTCCTGATATTTTTACCCCTGCCTGCTGATTCAACCGAGCAACCCCTTTATCATCAAAATATTCCATCCCAACTGGCCTCTCCCAGTCCATCCAATAATTTGCTCCGTGATGAGGATCACTTGGCTCAGCATTTGGTCCATCGACATATATCCCATAATTGTAATCGAAAAGATTATCCGGATCGGTTGAAATTGAAAATGCCGGCAAACCGTTACTTCTTTCAAAAATATATGTACTGGTTGAAACCGGATTGTTTTTATTTGATTCTTTAAAGTATGCAGCTCGCAATACCATAGATTTATTGATGGAAACCGGATCA